>JANYDT010000241.1 GCA_025359845.1 Acidimicrobiia bacterium | reverse complement strand
CGGGCCCATCGCCGACGCCATCGACGCCCTCCGCGCCCACTTCGTGGGCGTGGAGGAGATTCTCACGCACGCCGGCGCCGCCGGCGTGCGTGAGCGCTGGGAGCCCCTCGCCAGGCTGGTCGTCCGCTATGAAGCCATCGCCAAGACTGCCCTCGGCAGTGCGAACGATGTATTGGTCGACGCCTGCGCCATCCTGCTTCGCCACCCCGTTCGCCTCGAACGCCTATGCGGAGCCTGGCCCGATATCGTTGTACTCCACGCTGAGCGACTGACCGCTCCCACCCTGCGCCTGCTCACCGCACTGGCCGGCGGCGGGGCACGGATTCACCTCCACGCCGACGGCGACGGTCCCCGGGCCCGCCCCCTCGGCGCCACAGATTGGTGGGAGGCGGCGAAACGCCGTCTCCCACCACCCCCGAGCCGTGGTGGACGCCTCATGGAAGCGTTGCACGGGTCCTGGCCGATCACGACCCCCACGATCTCCAGCGGCGAAGGGGGAGGGCAAGAAGTAATGGCCGGTACGGCCAACCCAAACCCGACTCCGCCCAACACGACCAGCCCAAACACGAGTCCGCCCGACACGACCAACCCAAACAGCACCCCGGGCAACACGACCAACCCAAACAGCACCCCGGGCTACACGACCAGCCCAAACCCGACCAGCCCAAATGGGGATACCGGCAGCCGGCCGGTCTTGCGGAGACTCATGCGCCCTACGCACCCGGCCGTGGAGGCAGAAGCGATCGTGGCCTGGTTACGAGCGCAGCTCGTGGCCGGGCGACCATCGTCGGCCTGTGCGGTCATCGCCCCGACAGCACAGCTGTTGGGGTCGATCGCCCGAGTGGCGCGCCGCCAAGGGTTGGCCGTGGCGCTGGAAGCGCCGCGGCCAGCCGTTACGCCCCTCACCCCCGAGGCGGCGTGGGCGCTCTGGAGCGCCCACGGCGCCGAACTCGCCGAGGATCCTGAGGGGCTCGAGGCCGTCATGAGCGCCCTCGGGCAGGCGCCTGGCGCCCTGCCCGAGGGCGGCGCCGAGCCGGGCGACGTCGAAGCTGTGACTCTCACGACAATCGACCGAGTCCACGAGCGGCAATGGCCGCTCGTGGTCATCGCGGGCTGTGTTGATGGCCGGTTTCCGGCCACCAACGTCCACATCCCGTTCTTCGATCCCCAGCTCGTCGAGGGACCTGACGTGGCCTCTTTGACAGTCCGGGCGGCCGCGCTGCGGCGCGACGAACGGCGCCGATTCGATCGGGCGTGCGCCGCGGCGACCGACCAGATCGTAGCCGTGAGCGCGCCAGCGGCCGGTGAATTGATCAGCCGGTTCGTCGAAGGATGGCCGCCAGTCGCGCCACCACCGCTCGAGCCCCCACCTCACATGACCGCCCCCATCCGCTTGGCCGTGACAGCCAACGGCACCCCGGTGCATCCCACCGGGGTCTTACGCCTGTCGGCCACGCAACTCGACGGTTACTCCAACTGCCCTTGGAACTACGCCGTCCAGTACGGCTTGGGCGTCCGGGGCAAAGACAGCGTGAGCAGCCGCTTCGGCACCCTCGTTCACTCCATCTTGGAGAATTTCTTGGCTCCGGCGACTGGTTCGGGGCCAAGCCTGGCCCCCACCCCCGCCGGGCCTACACCCACTCGGCCTACACCCGCCGCGCCTACACCCGCCGCGCCCACACCCGCTGGGGACACGGCCACGATCGCCGAGGCCGCCGCCCCGACGCCACAGCCCCGGACCATGGAGCGCCTCCTCGCCATCGCCGCCGACCTCTGGGATGAGGAACTCTTCGACTATCGCCCCCAAGCGGCCGACTACCGCCGTCGACTCGATGATCTCTTGACGACATGGTTCGAGCGCGAAGGCGCCACCGCCCGGCCCATTCGCACCGAGTATCGCTTCGAATTCAGCAGCGGCGAGCACACGGTGGTCGGATCCATCGATCGCATCGATTTCCGAGACGGGCCCGATGGTCGGCCAGGGTTGGAGATCATCGACTACAAGACCGGCCACAAACCTTCGAAGGCAACGCTGGCCGCTAACTTGCAGCTCCCGCTGTACTACCTCGCCTCGGTGCGCGACCCGTCGCTGGTCGCCCTCGGTCATCCTTCGCATTTGCGGCTCGCCTTTCTCGCCGGGGGCACCGATGTGGCGCTGGCGATCACCGATGACCTCGCCGCCGTGACCGAGAGCCGAATCGCGACGAGCGCCCGCGAGATCGTGGCCGAACACTTTGATCCGTCGGTGACGGCCGACTGTCAATACTGCGATCTCAAGCGGATCTGCCCCCTCCAACCCGAAGGCCGCGAGGTACCGTAGTGACAAGTGCAGACGAGCCGGTAATGGGCGCGGCGGACGCGGAGAGGAGCCCCGAATTGACCGAGCAGCAGGAGGCCGCGGTCACCCACCCACTCAGTCCGGTGGTCATCGTCGCCGGCGCCGGATCGGGAAAGACTGAGGTTATGGCTCGGCGCATTTTGCATCTGTTGGCGTCGGGCGCGGCCCGCCCTGACCAAGTGATCGGACTGACATTTTCGAACAAAGCGGCGATCAATTTACAGGCCCGGGTCAAGCGCACCCTCGGCCCCGACAGCGACGTCAACGTGACGACGTATCACGGCTTTGGCGCCCAACTAGTCGACGAACATCGCCTCGAACTCGGTCTCTCGGCCCGCATCGAACTCCTCGACCGACCCCGGGCGTGGCAGCTCCTTCTCGACGTGTTCGATGAGTTCGAATTCGTGAAGCGCAAAACGGGCAACGCTGGCGGAATCGTCGACTACGCCCTGGCCCTGGCCGGTCAATGCGCCGATCACCTGGTGACGCCGGCGGAGTTACGGGCCGATTGTGTGCACATCCTGGCGGGCGGATACGCCGTTAAGACGACGGCAACGGCGGCTAACCGACTCGAACTCGTTCCGATCATTGAACGTTACGAATCCCGCAAACGCGAGTTGGGGTTCATCGATCACAATGATCAGATCTCGCTTCCACTCGAGCTGATTCGCGCCCATCCAAGTATCGCCATCGAACTCCGAGACCGTTTTCCGATCATTCTCCTGGACGAATACCAAGACACAAATGTGGCTCAACGACGGCTCCTCCAGGCCATCTACGGACCGGGCTCGGCCGTCACAGCCGTCGGCGATGACGTCCAATCCATTTACGCCTTCCGGGGCGCTGCGGTGGCCAACTTAATTGATTTCGAGCGGCACTTTCCACCCGCGGTTGAACGAAAACTAGAGGTAAACTTTCGGTCCGGACCAGAAATCGTTGCGCTGGCGAACCGGGTGCAGGACCGGGTCGGACAAGCCCGCCCGAAAGAACTCCGCGTGCCCGACGGCGTGGCGGCCTCGGCCATCGGGTGTTTCTTGGCGGCCGACGACGACGAGGAAGCGGCGACCATCGCGGCCAGCATTGCCGGGCGCATCGCGGCCGGCGAGCGGCCCAGCGAGATCGCGGTGTTGTGCCGCAAACGCAAGCTCACGGCGGCCATCGTGAGCGCGCTTCAAGTCCGGTCCGTCCCGATCGACGTGGTGGGTTTGGGCGGCTTGTTGGCCCGGCCCGAGATCGTGGACGTGCGGGCGTGGTTGGAGGTGGTGACTCGGCCATCGTCGGTGGTAGCCACGCTTCGCTTGCTGCTCGGGCCTCGTTACCGTACCTCTGTGCGCGACCTTGCGGCGATCGCCCGCCACGGCCGCACCGGGGGCCGAACGAATGACACGCCGCGACCCGATGAACGCCCGCGAAGCGCGTTCGTCGGCCGCGATGCCCTTCTCATGGGCTTGGACGCGATCGACTCCGCCCAGGATTTATCGGGCGAAGCGTGGGCGCGGGTCAAAGCGTTTGCGGCCGCCAAGGACCGGCTCACCGCGCTGGCCCATCGCCGCAGTCTCGTGGCTCTCATTGAAACGATCGCCACCGATGCGAGCCTCTGGGGCGCCGGCGGCGACGGTCGGGTCACTGAGAACATCAGCCGGTTCATCGAACTGGCGCAGCGGTTTGTGCCGGTCGGCCGACCGGTGACGGTGGGGTCATTCCTGGAGTATCTGGAGATGGCCGAGGAAAGCAGCGACGTTTGGGCCGAGGCGGTCATCAGCGACGCCGATGCCGTACGCATCATGACCATCCATCAGGCCAAGGGCCTCGAGTTCGACCACGTGTACGTTCCGGGACTGGCTGGCAAAGGAGCATCGTCAATCTTTCCTGACAGCCGTATGGCCGACAATCCCGTCGGAAATTCTTCGGTGCTCGGATGGTGGTTGCGCGAAGACAAGGGCGGTGTCGACGGCCCGCCGGTCCGGTTGGCCGACGAAAAGCGGATCGAGGCGACGGCCCGAGAACGGCGCCGCGACGAAGAACTTCGCCTTCTGTATGTGGCCGTCACTCGAGCCCGTCGCACACTCACGGTGTCGGCCGCCCACTGGTATGGCGGTATCGGCGAGGCGCAGGGTCCGACCGAGTTCTACGATTTCATCGCCGCCCAGAACGACCTCGTAACCGAACTTTTCCGCCACGAACCGGCCGCCGTCGATCCGGGTGTGGCGGCCAAGGAGCGACTGGCCGCCGAAGCTGCGGCGCGGCGGACGCCGGCTGCATCGGGGACCGCTGCCGGGCCGACCCGCCGTCGCGGGAGCATCGACCCTCGGGCCCAGATGTCGCTGCTCGCAGAGTCCTCGTTCGGCGTTGCCGGCAACGCTGCGGCGGCCCTACCGGTCCCTCGTTCGCTTTCGGTCAGTTCCGTCGTTTCGTACGTGCGTTGCCCGAAACAGTTCTTCTGGAACGCCGTCCAACCGCTCCCCCGTCGACCGACCGCGGCCGCCTCGCTCGGCACCCGGATACACCGGTGGATCGAAGCGCAGGCCGACCCCCAACTTGCCCTTTCCGAGTTCGGCGGCCCGAGCGCAATCGCCGTAGCCCCGATTGTCGCCGCCATCGCCACCGCCGTTGCGCCGGGCGGACCCCTGACTGCGGCCCTCCGCTCTCCGGCCGAGGCGGCCGGAGGACTGAGGGCGGCGTTTCTGTCCACCCCGTACGCCGAATTGTCGCCGTCGCGGGTCGAAACGGCGTTTCTTCTGGCTTCCGGAGGCCGCATAATTCGGGGCCGCATCGACGCGACGTACGAGCGCGACGGCCGGACCGAACTCGTCGACTGGAAGACGGGCCGCGCCCCCGATGAAAACGACCCATCCGCCTCGACCCAGCTCGAGCTGTACGCCTTGGCCGCGATCGGCCAATGGGGGGTATCGGCCGAAACCGTTCGAACCACGTATGCGTACCTGCGCCCCGATGGCTCCCACCGTCTTGTGAGCGACGACTGGACCGAACCGAGGGCCGTTCAGGCCCGAGCCGTACTCGCCCGAGTAGCAACGGGCCTCGACGGGCGACGCTTCGATCCGCACCCTGGGCCATGGTGCCAACGCTGCGACTTTCAGGTCACCTGCCCCGCAGGTAGCACTATCGTGTCGTTTCGCTTATGACAACCGCCCACGATGAACGTCTCGCCCTGACCCTGACCCGGCTCTACAAGCATCGCTTTTCGCCAGCCGAAGCCGAAGGCTTGAACCAGGTGTGGAAGGTCCTCGTCGAAGACTTCTTCCAGTCGCGGCTTCGTCGCGACGCGACCGTCGTCGACATTGGGGCCGGCTCGTGCTCGTTCATCAACCACGTAAAGGCCGCCCGCCGGATCGCCCTCGACGCCAACCCCGAGTTGGCCAAGGTGGCCGCCCCCGGAGTCGAGGCGCACGTTACCCATGACCTGGAGCTGAAAGAACTCGAAGGCGTGACCGTCGGCCACGCGTTCCTGTCGAACTTTCTAGAACATTTGCCTTCGTTCGATGTCATGTTGTCGCTCCTTACCCGGATAAACGAGGTCTTGGAACCAGGGGGCACGCTCCTGGTACTTCAACCCAATTTTCGACTGAATGCGCGCCGGTACTTCGATTTCATCGATCACACCTTGATACTCACTGACGCTTCGCTCGTCGAAGCTCTCGAGGTATCGGGCTTTGCCATCACCGAAAAGCGGGTTCGGTTCTTGCCTTATACCAGCAAGTCAAGGACTCCAAAATGGCCTCTGGCCGTGAAGGCCTATTTGAAGTTTCCACCGGCCCAGTGGCTGATGGGCAAGCAGACCTTCATCGTGGCCCAAAAGCCGCTATAGCTCCATGGTAAGGCGTCCCGCCATGCGCACCATGATCGATGCGGTCGCTTCCGCCGATCCCGCCATGGCCCTGGTCATCGACCGAGCCCCTCTGTGTTCGTTGAGGCGGACCGGAACGCGCGAGGGGCTCGACAACTTCGGGGCGCTCTGTGGGTCCGTCCTTTATCAACAGTTGGCGGGAGCGGCCGCGGCCACTATCCATCGGCGGTTTCTCGAGTTGTTCGAGGGGGGTGCCCCGACCCCCTCCCATGTTCTGGCCTTGCCTACCGAGACGTACCGCGGTGCCGGCCTGTCGGGAGCAAAGACAAAAGCGATAACGTCGCTCGCCGAAGCCGTTGTCGCCGGATCCGTCGATCTCGACAACGTGCACCGCCATGACGACGCGTCGGTGGTGGAGCAACTGTCCAGCGTCCACGGCATCGGACGATGGACGGCCGAGATGTTCCTCATGTTCGATCTCGGGCGCCTCGACGTCTGGCCGACCGGTGACTTTGGGGTGCGCAAGGGTTGGATGGTCGCCCATGATCTGGGCGAGATGCCGGCCCCCAAGGCGCTTGAAGCCTGCGGCGACCCGTTTCGCCCGTATCGCAGCATCGCCGCCTGGTACTGCTGGCGGGCGGCCGATGGGTGAGCCGACGCCTGGGGCCGAGTGCCGTGCTCGCGGGGCGGAGTTGCGCCTTGTGGCGCTGCCGTTGGTGGCGCCGTTCCGGGCGTCGTGGGGAGTCGAGACGGAGCGCCTCGCGCTCTTGATCCGCGTCGAGACCTCCGACGGGCCCGGCTGGGGCGAGTGCGTGGCCATGCGCGAACCCTTGTACACGTCGGAGTACGTGGCCGGTGCCTTGGACGTGTTGCGGCGGGTCCTCGTGCCGCGGTGGTTGGCCGGCGTTTCGTGCGACCCGGTGCAGGGCCACTCGATGGCCAAATGTGGACTTGAACTGGCGCTGCTCGATGCCACCGCACGGGCCGCCGGCGAATCATTGCAGCAACGCCTTGGCGGGACGGGCGATCGGGTCGAAGTGGGCGTGGTCTGCGACCCGCGCCGCATTCCCGAGGGGTACAAACGGGTCAAGATCAAGGTCTCGCCGGGGCGCGATATCGAAGAGATCGCCATCGCCTGGGCCGCAGGGGTTGGGGCCCGCGCCTCGGCCGGGCGTTCGCTTTGGGTCGACGCCAACGGTTCATACCCAGACGCAGCCTCAGTGCTCCCGCTCGACCGGCTCGGGCTCGGGCTCATCGAGCAGCCCCTTGCGCCCGACCGGCTCGTGGCCCACGTGGAACTGGCCGGCCGCCTGACCACTCCGGTCAGCCTCGACGAATCACTCACCAGCGTTGCGGTCATTGCCGACGCCGTGGCGTTGGGTGCCACCGATGTTGTGAGCATCAAGCCAGGGCGGATGGGAGGGTATCTCGCCGCCGTCGAAGCGGTGCATCGCTGCGCCGCGGCGGGCGTTCCCGCGTGGGTCGGCGGCATGCTCGAAACGGGGATAGGGCGAGCCGCCAACTTGGCCCTCGCGTCGGTGGCCGGTTTCACGTTGCCTGGCGATATATCAGCCACCGAGCGGTACTTCCACGAAGACGTCACGGCCCCGTTTGTACTCGGCCCCGAAGCGACGATCGAAGTGCCGACCGGTCACGGCATCGGCGTTGAAATGATCGCCTCGGTGTTGGCTCGGCGCACGGTGCATCGTGAGGTGATTCGCCGGTGACGCTACGGCCCGAGCCTGAAGCCCCCTGGTGGGCGCACGCCTTCGCCGATGTCGTGCAGCGGGCCGCGTCCGACGTCGCACTCGACCGGGCCGCTATGTTGCTCGCCGCCCACGGCAGCTCCCATATCCGGTCGCCAGACACGGTCGAGGCCTGGCTGGGCCGCCTTGATGTCATCGCCGCCGGCTGTCGGCCGGCCACGTTCGATGGATGGCACCGTCATCTCTTCGTCGATCTGGCGCTGGCCGGCAATGGACCTGACTACCACGATCCGGGCAACTCGTTCTTGCCCAATGTGCTTGATCGGGGCGTCGGAATTCCCATTTCGTTGTCGGTCGTGGCGATGGAGATCGCTCATCGCCTTGAGCTGCGCTGTTGGGGCATCGGCATGCCTGGCCATTTCCTGATCGGCCATGGACCGACGGCGCCCACCGAGTACGATCCCGTGCCTGATGGCACGGTGATCATCGACGCATTCAATGGCGGTGAACTGCTCGATCTCGAAGCGTGCGCGGCGCGGTTTCAGGCTCTGTTCGGAGCCGAGCACACGTTTCGTGCAGAGATGCTGGCGCCCGTCGACAGCCACGCCATCCTGACCAGGATGCTCGCCAATTTGAAGGCCAACTACGCCCGGGCCAGAGACATTGAGGGGCTCGCATCGGTGATGCGGCTGCGATCGTGCCTTCCCAGCCTCACCCTCGACGAGGGGCGCGAACTCGTGCGACTTCTCGATGCAGTCGGGCGTCTCGGTGAGGCGTGGGCCACCCTCGGGCACCTCGACGGGCTGTATCCCCGCTCGGCCAAGGTGCTCGGTGACGAGCGGGCTCGGCTGGCCAGCAAGCTCAACTGACGCTTTCGTGGCCCGAATCGTCGGGGCTGCGCATGGGCTACCGCATATTGTTCAACAATGCGATTCGTCGATCTTCTGGCCCGCGCTGAGAGCCGCAACGACTCGATGCTTTGCGTCGGACTCGACCCCGAAGCGGCCTCCTTTCCGAGCCATTGGCGTAATGATCCGGCGCGGATCTTCGACTTCTGCGCGGCCATCGTCGACGCCACTAAAGATCTGGTCATAGCCTACAAACCCCAGTTCGCCTACTTCGCCTCGCAGCGGGCCGAGGCCCAACTGGAACGGCTGATCGAGCACATCCGGAATGCGGCGCCCGAGATCGCGGTCATCCTCGACGCCAAGCGCGGCGACATCGGCAGCACCGCAACGCACTACGCCCGAGAGGCGTTCGATCGCTACGGCGCAGACGCGGTGACCCTCTCGCCGTTTCTCGGGTTCGACTCGATCGAGCCCTACCTGCAGTACCCCGAGAAGGGCTTGATTCTTCTTTGTCGCACCTCCAATCCGGGCGGTTCCGATCTCCAAGCGCAGCGGCTTGAAACCGGTGATTTACTGTATGAACACATCGCCAAGCTAGCCTCCGGCGAGTGGAATCGCACCGGCCAGATGAGTCTTGTCGTCGGCGCCACTTTTCCGGGTGAGATCGCCCGAGTGCGAGAGTTGGCGCCGACGTTACCGTTACTCATCCCCGGGGTCGGCGCGCAAGGAGGCGACTCAGCCGCAGCCGTGACCGCAGGATGGCGAGGTACCCGCACCGAGCACGCGGTCGCCACCACCGGTCCGGTCATCGTGAATTCCTCCCGGGCGGTGCTCTACGCCAGCGCCGATCGCGATTTCGCCGAAGCCGCCCGTCAGGTCGCGCTGACGACCCGAGCCGAACTCAACCGGGGGCGCGTCTTGGACTCTCGGCCGGTTCGGTAGCGCGTAGCTCCGACATACCGGTCAGCTGGACATCCAAAGTGACCGAGCGGTGGCGAGCGTCAACGAAAACGCTGAATTGGAATTGGAATCATTCTCGCGGGCGTCTCCGAGAGCGGTGGAGAAGGCTTTGCCAAGCGGAGCGCCGTCGGTGAGCTCACGAAAGAGGGTCCGCGAAAAGGCGCTCGCCGCCGAATCGTCCTCTGAGAACGGACTGGCAATAACTGCTCCGGCGCCGGCGCTCAACATGGCCGTATGAAGCCCGAACGCGGCTTCGGCCAAGGCCTCGTCGGGGACTCCGCTCCGACACGCGGCGAGGACAACCAGCCGCAAGAAATTCAGGTCCAAAGCCATGGCATCGGAGGTTGTGAAGGTGTCGTGGTGGTGCAGGGCCAACTGCGAGCGGGCGGGATGGAGTTTCTCCGGGCCCCCGTGACACGCGATGAGCGCAACTCGATGTTCTTATAGCCCCAGAGCTACAACGGACCGCGTGGACTTCTCTGCTTGCACGATCCGCGCCTGCTCGAACAGGGCCGCGCATACCGCGACGTCGTCGTTCATCTGCACGCGCTGATCTGTATCCCCTTCGAACGCTGCGCCAAAGAACGAGTCGCCACGAGTGACCCTTACTTCGCGCGGCGGTCTCGCTGCACTGATTGCGTTGGCAACCGGTGTTTGGACTGGACGGAGCGCACTCAGCCAAGCCAACAAAGGAACGAACGTCATCCAGCCCGTGGAGACGACGACAACGGGCTTGCCCGCGGCAAGGAGCGGTCCGAGTAACTCGCCGACCTTCCGCTCGAAATCGTTTGCAGGGCTCTCGACGTCAGTCTGCGGCGAGTTGAGCAGCTTCCGCAATTGGTCGAACATCCTGTCGGCGGCGAGGTCATCGACTTGATGCTCGCCCCAAACCGAGTCCGTGACGGTTATCAGACGACAACGCGTGAACGACTGTGCAACAAAGACAATTTGGGTGGTCTCAGAGAGCCCTTCAACGATCTGTTGAAACTGGTCCCGACTCGATGGCAACGACCCCAGACCCCTTCGCAGAGTGGGCGCGGTGGCCCACTCGATGACCCAAGCCGATTCCACGAGATCCGGCTCGTAGGCGGCGACTCCGGCCGCGAATCCCGTGGCCCGGGTGGCGGCCGCAATCCAGGCCCCGACGTCCATATCTTCCGCCGCGAAGCGGGCCTGCTGATCGATCGCAATCCGCAAACCGTCTCGATACCGACCAACGGCCTCGTTGGGGTGAAGGTACTCCGCGATGCGGCTCGCCACCGATGCCGCGCCGCGCCGGACGCTGCGCTCCGCGATCGGTGAGTTCAAAACCTGCTCGCTGAGTCGATAGGCGCGCTCCATCACGTCGGGACTCCGACCGTGATGGGCAAGGGCTTGGAGGACACGCGCAAGGAGAAGCTGCAGGGTGGCTGTTTCAGCGGACGGAGGTATGCGACCTAGCGCCTCGGTGATGATTTGATCGGCCTGGGTGAGCAAGCTGTCCGTCACCGTCCGATATTGGCCTGCGAAATCGGAGGCCAATATCCCAAGAACGGCCTCGGCCATGAACCGAAGGTCCGTGCGTTCGCGCTGGGCAGCCCTCCGACTGGGCAGGCGGAGGAGCCAGTTTTGGGCCTCGCGGACGGCATCGTCGATGCCATCCTCGAGAAGGCTCCTGTCCACGATGTTCAGCGATTGCAGCGACGGAAGAATACCTTTGTCGCCGTGGCGGTACGTCGCAGTCTCGAGGTCTCTGAGGTCGTCTTCCTTTCGAAGCGGAGTGAGAACTCGCCGAGCGAGCATGACGGCCCGCAGATGCTCCAAAGCGTTGCAGTCGTCTTCTGTCAATGGGCTCGCGCGTAACCGAAGTTCGTCGCAGATCCAACCGGCGCGATCGAGATCGGGAAGGGCCTCGGTGAGGTTATGACGATCGAGGAGAGCGTGCCCGAGCGTCAACGATGCGTGCGTGTAGAGGTCGCCTTCGCCAGACAATTCCACGACGACGCGGTCGGACAAGATGATCGCTTAGTCCAACGCCGCAGCTTGACCCGAGAGGCGATAGCTACCGAGGAGTGCCTCGGCAAGTTCGACCTCGACTAGGAGTCGGTTTGGACCATCGTCGTCGACCAGTTCGATGGCGGATCGCAAGGCGGCGATCGCGCTCGCAAGTGAAGATATCGCGCCCGAGCGCTCCCCAGAACGATTGCGATGATCGGAACTGAGCCGCTCAAGCCGGGCGCAATAGCGGTACAGCCGAATGGCCATATCGGTCGGAAGCTGTCGAAGAGCGTTCCATGACGTGCTCGCAACTGCTCGTTCCAACAAGTCGACGGCCTCATCCAAAGCGTCGGCATCGTTTTCGGTTGAATAGCGCTCGTGCAGCTTGGGCCAGATTGGCGGCGCGCTTTGCCCACTCCGACGTCCCGGCGGGAGTACCCGCCAAGACCTCTCTCCGCAACTTCAGGACAGCACCGAGAAGCCTGGCCCGTTCGAGTTCGGAGGCCACATCAAGGGCCTGCCCGAGCACCTCTGACTTAGTGCTCTGAAGGCGAAGAGCGTCGTCGCTCGCAGGCATCGCGGCCAATGCTTCGTCGATCTGCGAAACGAGTTCGGACAGCGTCACTTCCTGGTCGCCGAATCTCGCAAGATCCAGGCCCACCTGAGCGCGGACGCCCGCGACGAAACCTTTCATGGTCGGCGAGCGCAGCGTCGGCGCACCCGAGACAGCTCCCCACGCCTCCCGAAGGGCTTCACGTCGGGGCGATTCACCGAGTTCCTTCGCTCTGACCCGCAGGAGGTCCGCCAGACCGGCTCTGGCGTGCCACATTTCGTCTTCGGTCGCATCCGCTCGGACGATCTCACTTCGAAACAGCGCGGTGGCCCAATCCGCGTCGGCCTCCCTCTTGGTTCGGCCCCAACGCGCCCGCGCCGCCTCGGCCAAATGCACACCGGCCGCCTTCGCCCCGCTCGACTGAACTGACTCAAGAAACCCTACTAGGCGGTTCAGTTGGTAGATGTCGCCCGACTCGAGGTGCATTTGCTGACGCAGTTGCGGTAGCTGGGGGAGGAACATGGTGACATTCGAGTCTTCAAGGAACCGAGCCTCGAAAAAGCGAGCGACCAACTCTGCGGTTCGAATATCAACGTCAGTCTTCGCAACTTCGACCATTGGAGCCGTCTCCCTCTCGATCGCCGCGGCAATGGTCATCAGACGAAACGATGCCCGAAAGCGAGCGATTTGTTCCGTGGACGATAGGGGCGCTGACGCGAATTCAAGCACGCTATTTGGTGGGCCGCTGGCCGCCTCCACCTGCGGCGACGCCACGAGGACACCGAGGCAGTTCCGCCATGATCGTTGACCGAAATCATGACCCTCAGAGTTGGCAACTCCGATCCACATGTCCGCTCCGAGCGGCCCCGAGTCCGGCACGATCAGGTGGATCTAATGATAACGGTTCGGCCGATCGGCTTCGCTGGACAGCACCTCGATCGCGACACTCCAAGACCGAAGAATCTCGTTGAGGTTATGAACGACCCAAACTGCTCGCTGATGGTCACCCGAATGATCGCGAAGTACGTACCCAATCATTTTCGTAGGGTTGCTCGGATTATGAAGTCGCTAACATCAAACTCTATCGGTGGGTTGCCGTTGGACGCCATCGATTGTTGGGCTTGGGCAATACCGACTCCGTATCGTTGGACGTATCCCAGACATTGCATTACCTCGGCCAGCGGTTCATTGCGATAGCTAGTTACATCTGATTGGCCAAAGTTTGCCTGAGTAACGATTCCGAAAGGCCCTCCTGGTGAAACGACCTCCAGTCGATCCGAAAACCACGTCATTCGAATTGGAGTCGAGATGAAAGCCGCGTCGTATGAGCGGTGCAATACGGCGTTTCGAATGATCTCCTGGATGGCCAGTACCGGATAGTCACTACGCCGTTTCTCCGGCCCGCCGGCACGTAGCTCGACGGCCGACTGAATATTGGCGAGCCCGATCTCATCGAGGGTCTTCAGCAACGCCAAAAGATCGGAAGACACTCGACGATCCCCCAGTGTCGGCGCCGTGATATCGATTCCTTCTACCTTGCGAAACTGGATGTACGCCCCTGGCAAGAACCTCGTGGGGTCGGGGGCAAGAACGAGAACTCCAAGGACTGTCGGCTTGTCAGCCAAAGTCATGAACCGAAGCGCCCGCAGTTGATGGGACTCCGGCCGGCGATTCTGGGCTCGAACGTCGTCGGGGACGACACCCGGGTAGGCTACGTAGTCACGAAATTTGATCAGGTCGAGGTCAGCGAGCGTGGCTTCGGGGACTTCTCGCAACATCGGCACATCGACGAACACACGGTTCCGTTCGATGAGCCGCTGTTCCTCGGACACCGTGGCGTGGCGTCTCTCCGAACCGATCCGTATACAGACGCGTCCGTTGAAACTTGACCGGGAGAGACCTGGCCGGTTGGATTTCCGCAACGATGCATCGAGATGCACCGACCGTCCTTACTTCGACGATCATTTCGGGAAAGGGATGGATGTTCCCATTCGACCGCATCGACGCGATGGTACAAACGTCTTCGTCGGTGACCGTGTAGTTCGCCGGTGGCCCGTCGTCTTCGACGCCGATTACCAGGTAGCCGGGTTGTCCCGATCCCGGGTAGTCGTTGGCAAAGGCACAGATGTCATGGCCGATGTCCTCGCGGAAATGCCGTTTGGCGTTTGGCTTGAACTCAACTCTTGAACTCTCTCCCGCCCGGACGAGGTCTTGAAGGTCGTCGTCGTTCATGCGGCTTCAGTCTTCCACGACGCCCGGAGTTCTCACGAGGTCCGATTTTGGGACCCGAGCAACCGAGCCAGATACAACCGCGGAACGTTCGATTCACCGCCGACGATGTCATGACCGCCCCGTCCGACCCTCCTTTGCGACCATGACACGATGACACGATGAGCGAAGCAAAGACCGCCGTCATCACCGGCGGCAATGTCGGCATCGGCAAAGAGACAGCCCGGGCCCTCGTGGCGAAGGGCTACGGGGTGTTCATCGCGACCCGGTCGAAGGAGCGGGCCGAGGCCGCGATCGCCGACATCGCCCGCACGGCCGGTCCAACCGCCAAGCGCGTCGAGCACATTGCGCTCGACCTCGCCGACCTCGCCTCGGTGCGTAAGGCCGCGGCGGAGATACTCGAACGCTGCCCGCGCCTTGACGTCCTTATCGCCAACGCCGGCCTCATCACTTCGCCTCGGTCACAGACGAAGGACGGTTTCGAAACCACCTTCGGGGTCAACCACCTCGGCCACTTTGCGCTTGTCGGCGCGCTGACCGACCGCCTCATGGCCAGTGCTCCAGCCCGGGTGGTGGTTGTCGCCTCCGACGCCCACAAGGCATCGCGGGGCCTCGATTTCGACGATCTGCAGCGCACCGAGCTGCGCTACCGCGGTTGGCCGGCGTACTGCGATTCGAAACTGGCCAACGTGCTGTTCGCCCGCGAACTGGGGCGGCGCTTGGATGACACTGGCGTCGTCGCCCACTCACTGCATCCCGGGTTCGTCAACAGCGAGTTCGCCGCAGGCGGCGATGTGGCCGGCCTCACGCGACCCCTGATGAACCTGAGCAAGCGGCTGTTCGCCATTTCGCCGCAGAAGGGCGCGCTGACCAGTGTCCATGTGGCCACATCGACAGAAGCGGGCGAGGTGACGGGCTTGTATTGGGCAAAATCGACGATCGCGACACCATCGAAGAACGCGCTCGCTGACGGAGCCGCCGGTCGACTGTGGGAAACGAGCGAGTCGCTCATCCACGCTGCAGATCACCAGCGGTGAAGCGCCGGCTGGCTCGGACTACAGCACAGTCTTGACGAAAGCGCTCGTGCGGGCCTGTTCTTCGGGCGATCCGAACACGTTGACCACAAAGTCGTCGACTCCGGCCGCCGCGACGGCTTCGATCTGGCCTGCGACCGACGCTTCATCGCCCACCATGGCGACATCCGCGGGCCCCGCCGCGCCCTCCTTGTCGAGCATGGCCCGGTAGCTGGGCAGCTGCCCGTACATCGCGAAGTCTTTGGCCGCTTTGGCCCTGGCCCCGGCCGGATCATCAGTGACGCAGACGGGCAGGCTCGCCACCGTGCGGGGTTGCGGGCGGCCGGCCTTCTCGGCGGCAGCCCTCATAGCGGGATTGATATAGCTGGCAATGGTCTGCGGGCCGGTCATCCAAGTGATCGTCCCATCGGCCAACGAGCCCGCCAACTCCAACATGCGAGGCGCTAGGCCGGCGATCATCACACTGGGGGCCTTCGCTCCGGCCACGGTGATCTGGGCCCGGGCCGTCAATGAACGACCCTCGTAGTTCACCGCTCCGGTCTCGAAGAGGGAGTTCAAAATGGTGAGGTAATCGCGCATATGGATGGCCGGCTTATCGAAGCTCATACCGTACATGCCTTCGATCACGATCTTGTGGGACAGGCCAATACCCAGCACGAAATTTCCGTTGCATGCCTCGTTGACGGTAAGGGCCTGCTGAGCAAGCATCATGGGATGCCGGGGATAGGTCGGCACGACGGCGGTGCCCAGTTCGATGCCCGGCACTTCGCGGCCGGCGATCGCGATAGCCGTCATCGAGTCGTGGCCGAAGATCTGGGCACTCCACACCGAGGCATACCCGTCGGCCTTAGCGGCACGGACCTGGGCCACGTACGAGTCGATGGAGGCGGGAATGAGAAACACACCAATGCGCATGGCGACCAGCATCGCACACCGTTGGCGCCCGCTCCCGAGGCCACGTGCGCTAGAACCGGGGGGTGATCGATCCCGCGGCCCATCCGACCCTCGACCTCGTCCGCGACGCCAACATTCTGCGAGTGTGGCTGAACCGGCCCGACTCGCTCAACCCCCTCGACACGACCACCCTCGAGAGCCTCGCTCAGGTGTTCACCGCGGTGAACACCGACTTTGCCGTGCGAGCCGTAGTGCTGGGCGGTCACGGACGGGCGTTCTCGGCCGGCGCCGATCGAAAGTCGCCACCGGGCAGCCGACGCATGTCGGTGGCCTCAGGAGCCACGGAGCGGGAGCGGCGGTGGGCCAGTCAGATCGGTCGGCGGGCCTGTGCCGCCATCATCGACTGCGAGGTTCCCACCATCGCTCGGCTCCACGGCTGGGTTGTGGGGGGCGGGTTGGCGATCGCCGCCGCCTGTGATTTTCGGATTGCGTCTACCGAGACGACCTTTTCGATTCCTGAAGTCGATCTGGGCATACCACTTGCCTGGGGGGCCACTCCTCGTCTCATTGCCGAAATCGGCGCGGCGCGAGCCCGAGAATTGATTCTGCTATGCGACCGCTTCGACGCGACCGATGCCTATCGCATGAACCTCGTGCACCGCGTCGTCGAGCACGCTGATCTCGATGGCGCGGTCGACGACTGGGCCCAACGGTTGGCGGCCAAGCCCGAAATCGCCGTCCACGAGGTGAAGACCGGGTTTCGTGCTTATGCCCGCGTCGCCACTATGGGCGACGTGACCGAGACCGATGGCGACCTCATGGTGGCGGCCTCGCGCCTGCCCGCGGCCCGGGCGGCATTTCCCCAAATGGACACGTGAGCGACACTATTGGTCTCGGCAAACCTTCCGGCGAGTTGATCAACCAACCCGACCGAGTCGGTCAGCGTTCGATTTGGGGCCGGAGCAGTTCGCGGGCTTTGGCCAGTCGCGATCGCACAGTGCCCACCGGTACGCCTAGCCGCACGCCGATCTGCTCGTAGTCAAGCGTGGTGTAGACCTGCAATTTGAGGGTCTCACGGTAGGGCTCGGGCAGAGCCTCGATGAGCTGCTGGATCGTCTGACGGGAAACGATCACCGAGCTGAACCTTCCTCCGCCGGTCTCGGCCGCCAGACCTATCGCGCCGGCTGGATCAGTGGGATCACTCGGGGTCGGCCGACGGCGCCGCAACATCATGAGCGTCTCGTTGCGCGCCACGGTGAACAGCCAGGTTCGAAACTTCGAGCGACCTTCGAAGCTCGAGATGCGCCGCTCAACGGTGATGAGCGTGGCTTGCGCGACGTCGTCGACCGTCGATGGATCGGGCAGAAGCCTGGCGATCGCAGGCCGGGCCAGTCCGAGGCGATGCACAACTTCGAGGAGCAGCTCCAAGGCGACATCTTCGCCCGCCGCGGCGTGGACGGCCAACGCGTCGAGCAAGGGGTCGAGCTCGGCGCCGCGCTGCAGCAACGCTCGTTCGAGCACCTCCCGGCGGGCGCCTGCGGCCCCGGCGACGGCCCCCACGATCAGGCGCTCGATCTCGGAGCCCACCTCGCCCTCGATCTCACTGCCGACTTCACCCTCGATTTCATCGCCCACTTCGCCCTCGATCTCGGAGCCCACGTCAACCTCCCCCTTTGCGCCCACAGGCCAAGAGCTTCTGGTCGCCAAGGTAGCGGCGCCGTTGCGATTCGTCGAAGGACGCGGCCGCCGCCCTGCAGGCCGCGGCCACCTGGAGCACGTCGATGCGCCGCACCTGTCCGTCCACACCAACGGTGACAATGTCGTCGCCATGGGCGAGGATATGCCAGATCGGTGTGCCGGCCGGGCTGAGCGGAATTTCCTCTCCCAGGGCCTGGCCCGTCGCAACGTCCCAGAGGCGCACGGCGCCAGTCTTCGTCGACGCCGCGAGCGATTGATCGTTGATGAAGGTCACGTCGGTCGCGCCGAGCGCGTGGAGGGTCAGGCGGTGGCGCAACCGCAACCCGCCGGCCGTGAGCGCGAGTACCGATACCACCTCGCCTTCGTCACCGGCGGCGACGGTTCGTCCGTCGGGACTGACGGCTACGGCCCACACCTGGTCATGGCCGGTGCGAATAGCCGGTCCGACGGGGCGACCAGCGGGCGACCAGCGCTGCAGCACCCCCGTTGAGGTGCCCGTGATCAGCCAGTTGCCGTCAGGGGAGTAGGCCACCGCGGTGAGGCCGTCCACCGCAATGCGCTGCTGGAGGCGCAGATCCGCGCGCAACAGCATGAGCGAGGCGCCATCGACGGCCACCAGTTGCTCGCCGTTCGGCGCCGCCGCCAGGGCGAGAATCTCGCGCGTCGAAGGGTGGGCCGTGGCCAGTACGCGTTGCGTCGATGGGTCCCATCGCCGCAATGTGCCCGAGGCGTCGCTGGTGACGAGCGTGCCGTTCGGCGCGGTAACCACGGCGAAGATACGGCCCGAAACGCCGGCTCGGGCTGTGACCGAAACCTTGGGCTTCGTCGCAGGCCGACCAGCTACCGCTCGGGGGTCTGCCGACGGGGCCAAGGGTAGGGCCGGAGGCACGAGCACCGCTCGTTCGCGGCCCGAATTGGCATCGAGCAGATGGACCCGTCCGTTGCCATCGCCCACCGCGAGCGACCGACCCGAGGTCGCCACTGCGTACAGCGGTTCAGCCAAGCGGGCGATGACCGGCGCCGCGGGTTTGGTCACCGTCGACCACAGGCGGGCCCGTTGATCGACGCCCAGGCTTACGATCACCTTGCCGTCGGCCGACCGGGCTATGGCCATGATCGGGCTCGGGTCGGGCGCGGCGGTTGAGAACGGGCGTTGACGGCGATCGGCTGACCATTCGTGAAGCTGGCCGTCGTCTCCCCCAAAGATCACCCGCTCAGGTCCGCTCCGTACGACGCCCTTGGCGCCCACCCCGGCAAAGGGTCCGGCGCCCGAGTACGGACCCGGTAAGGGCGCGCCGGTCCTCAGATTCCACGCGCGAATCGTGTTGCCATCGCTCGTGACGAATCGGTTGTCGCCTTCGTTGGCGACGATCTGCCAGATCTGACTCGTTTGGGTGTCGAGGGGTGGAAACCGGAGTTGTCGCGAAGGCAGGTCCCACACGAAGGCCGTGCCTGAATTGCCGTTGCTGGCCAGCAGCACGTGGCCTTCGTCGGAGAAGGCAACGGTCAGAAACTCGCCGTGTTCGGACCGGACGGGATCGCCGAGCGGACGTCCCGTGGCGAACTCGTAGAGCTGCACGCGGCCGCCCTCGGTGCCTACGGCGAACGACGAACCGTCGGGCGCAATTGCGATCGACCACACGATGTGGCCGATGCTCACGAGAGGCGAGCCGACCGTCGGATCGGGCCCACTTCGGTCCCATCGCCATACGACACCGTCGTCGGTGCCGGCGAGAAGCCATCGCCCAGTGGGGTCTACAGCCAACGTTTCGATCGCCTTGGCCGGCCCCCGGAGTTGGCCGAGCGCGGTGCGGGTTCGGGTGGCCCATGCGCCGATGGTCCCGTCGCGCCTTCCTGAGTACAGCCGATCGCCGGACGGGGTGAGAGCGAGGTTCCGGGCGTCGCCGACGTCGAAGGACGCGCCGGCTGGCATCAACACCGTTGATGC
>JANYDT010000238.1 GCA_025359845.1 Acidimicrobiia bacterium | reverse complement strand
GTCGCCCGCACCCGCCAGCGCCTCCGGTTGGTCGCGCCGCAAGACGTCAGATCTGCGCCAGCCGATCGATGATGGCGCGGAGGCCACCCGCTTCGAGGCTACCGGCGTCGGACGTAGCGATGTCGGACGTAGCGGCATCGGACGTAGCGGCGTCGGGGCCCGGCGCACCCCGGCCCGCCATCATCGCCACGGGAGCGTCTAGATCGTAGAAGCAGGCCAGCGCGGCGGCGGCGGCAATCTCGGAAGCGTAAGGCTCGCCCAAGGCTACGACCAACCGTCCGGTCGCCCGTACGGCCGCGGCCAGTTCAGCCAAGGCCGGGGGACGAATCCGGGTGAGTCGCACCACCGCCCCGTTGGCCTGCGAACAATCACGTTTCTGGGAGTCACGTTTCTGGGAGTCACGTTCCTGGGGCGGCCCGGCGGTCACGATCGCCACGTTCAAAGTTGGCGGTTCCACTTCGTCGTATTGAGCCATCAGCACCACGATCGGCGCCGTACCGGGCTCGAACAGCGCGCCGCAGTGCACCTCGATGTCGCGACGGCTCGGCGCCGGCCATACCCCCTGGTCGAGCGCGCCCGGAGCGATGGCGGCCAAGATGATCGGTTTCCACCCCCGCTGCGCCAGGCCCACGCCGACCGCCACTCGGGCATCCAGATCGATGGCGATGTCTATGGCTCGATGAGCCCCGAAGGTCCGGGCCAATTCCGACACTTCTCGACCCGTCCCGACCACCAAAACACGGTCATCGTGGGTCAGGGCTTCGGCTATCGACGAAACGCTCGGCCAATTCGTCGCAACCGGAGCCTCGGTTGCCAACGAGGGCGGCCCCGCGAACCCCGAGTCACTGATCTCGTAGACCACAGGCCCACTGCGACCCTCTTCGGGGGCGCCCCGTTCGGTTCGACATCCAACCGTGCGCGTCACCTCCGAAACCCACCCCGGAGCCGAAGGCGATGCCCCGATCATAACCTCGAGCGGAAGGTTATTGGCCGCCGCGAATCCGAGGAGCCCGAGCGTGGACCCCGACCACAACGATGATGGCGACTCCGCGACCACCTCCGCGCCGGGCACCAGGTGGTCGAGCGCGGCGCCCAGCGCCCGACCCACGGCGACCCCGAGTGGCTGCATCCACGCACCCTACCGGGGTCGCAGGCGGTGCGCACCGCGACCCCGGGTGCCGGCGTTTCACCCGTCACCTACGCGGGCACGCTGGACTCCGAGCGAGCGATGGCCCGAGCCAACACGACGTCGAGCAGCGCCAGTACCGTGCCCTTGACTTCGTTGCGCACGCGGGCGTCGGTGGTCACGACTGGGATCGAGTCGTCAATGGCCAACGCCGAACGCACTTCGTCGAGCGAGTGAAAGATCTTCCCGTCGAAGCGATTCAAGGCCACGATGAAGGGAATATGGCGGCTCTCGAAGTAGTCGAGGGCCGGGAACGAATCATCAATGCGTCGGGTGTCGGCCAGCACGACGGCGCCGAGCGCACCCGAGATCAAATCGTCCCACATGAAGCCGAATCGATCTTGACCGGGCGTGCCGAACATATACAAGACCAGCGACTTGTCGATCGCCGCCCGCCCGAAGTCCATGGCTACAGTTGTCGTGGTCTTGGTGGTGACGGCCCCGCGATCGTCGATGCCGTTGGCGACCGTGGTCATGGCGGCCTCCGTGGTGAGAGGAGTGATATCAGACAGCGCACCGACGAACGTCGTCTTGCCGACTCCGAACCCGCCGGCGACAACGATCTTCACAGGGATAGGAGCTACGGCCTCAGGGGCCGTGGGGTCAAAGGGCTCGGACACCTTGAATCAACCTCTTGATCATCGCAATGTCGTCGGCCAAATTGGCCGACGCTTGATGGACATTGAGAAGCCCGTCGCCGACCATGTCTCCCGCCACGACTTGGGCAACGCCAAGGGCGAGATGCATCTTGGCTGCGAGTTCGGCCACTGACTGCGCGCCCTCCAAACACGCGTCGGCGATGCGGCGTCGCTCGAATGTCAACGACGACCGCGTTCCACGACCGCGCTCAGTGAGCGACAGCATGGATTCGAACTCGAGCTTGACCGCCCCCGCTCCGGTACGGCCACCCGTCATGAGATACGCCCGAACGTCGGCCCCGGGCGCGGCCGCCAGTGGCGCCGCGGCCGGCACATCCACCGCCAGTGGCGCGGCTTCGAGCGGAGCGTCAAAGGTCCTCCGCAAGAAGGGACGGATGATCGACGGCCCTTCTCCGTAGTCCAATTCGTCTTTGGCCATGGCTCAGAGCCCGGTGAGGGCGCTCTTGAGTTCCGCCACGAGGTCAGGTGTCAACTGTGAGCCCACGCGCTGCACGAGCATGGCGATCTCATAGCCGACGAGACCAAGGTCGCATTGCTTTGCCGACACCACCCCCAACGAGGATCCCCCGCTGATGGCCGTGACGAACAGATAGGCGGAACCCATCTCGATGAGAACTTGCTGCATGGACGATTTACCGAGAACGCGGGCCGCGCCATCGGCGAGGCTGCGCATTCCAGTTACGATCGCCGCCACCTTGTCGGCCACGGCACGATCAAGATCGGACGATAACGCCATGAGCAGGCCGTCGGAAGAGACAGCGATAGCCTGTTCAACGCCGGGAGTTTCCGTCACGAACTTGGTCATCAACCAGTTCACGTTGTTGGCCTGCGGGGAAAGTGTCTTGAATGGCATCAGTGGCACCTTTTCTTCGTATCCACGGGTCGCTCGGGTTGATTATCAGGACTCTTCGTTGGCACGTCGGGCCCCATCCAAACTGCGTTGAAGACCGCCGAGCAGGCTCCGCACGGCCTTGGGATCGCGGGCCGGTTCGTCGGTTAGGGCGGCCGCTGGTCCTGTGTCTGGCAACTGAGCACCAGGCGTACGGCGACGCATGCCACTCGACGTTGTCGCTCCCGGCGCAACGACGGTCGGCGCCGATCCGTGTTGGTCGAGTCCTTCGTCGACTACCGGCGATACCGGCACCGCGGCGCCAAGTTCGTTCATCCACTGAGGAGTCGTCGAATCGTCGTCCAGTTCGACACTGGCGCCGAAATCCACCCAATCGGGAATCACCGGTTCAACGGAAGGGGCGTCGCGGCGCACCGCAACCACAGCGGCAGTCGTAGCCACGCCTGCAGTACTCGATTTCGCAATGGCCCCCGGGGCCGCGGAGGAAAGTGCTGGAGCTTCTCCTCGTGGATTGACGCCGGTGTCGAACAGCGTTTCCGGAAGCAGGACTCGGGCCGCGACGCCGACGGCGAAGCTCTCGGTAAGTTCGACTCGGATTCCGTGACGCTCAGCTAGTTTTCCGACCACCTGTAGACCGAGAACCTTGCTTGGTGTGGTCTCGAAGGCAGCCGGCGAATGGATACGAGTATTCGCGGCGTCAAGTTCTTCGCGCGTCATCCCGAAGCCTTCGTCGACGATCACGACTAGATAGCCGTCGGACCGACGCTTGCCCAGCACCGATACCTTCGAAGTGGGAGGCGAAAAGGCGGTGGCGTTCTCCAAGAGTTCGGCGAGCAAATGCGACACGTCACTCACGGCCGTACCGAGGATTCGCCCGCTTTCAAGGTTCGTCAGGTCGACTCGGTGGTAGTCCTCGATCTCAGAAAGGGCGGCCCGAATAACATCGCCGATTTCGATCGAATCTGACCACATGCGGGGCGATTCCGCACCAGCCAACACCAACAAGGACTCGGCATTTCGGCGCATACGAGTGGCCAAGTGGTCGAGACGAAATAGGTCATCAAGACGCTTGGGATCGCGCTCTGACTCTTCGAGTTGCGTCACGAAATTGAGTGTTCGTCCCAGCAGCACTTGGTTTCGGCGGCCGAGGTTCACCAAGTTCTCTGAGACGTTGCGCCTCAGACGGGCTTGGTCGGAGGCCAGCGCAACGGCGGTGGACTGCATGGCGTTGAATGAGGCGGCCAGCTCACCGAGTTCGTCGTTGCTGTCCACCACCATCGGCTCGGGCGTGCTGGCCACGCCCGTGGCCTGGACCTCGGCCACGATCCTGGGCAGCTGTTGCGTCGCCGCGTCGTTCGCGGCCATGGTGAGGCGGCGTACCGGCCGACTGATCGATCGGGCCACACCGCCGCCCAAGAGAGCGGCCACAACCAGCGATCCGGCGCCGACGAGACTGAGAAGGAGTAGGGAGCGGTTGATCTCCTTGCGGACATCGGACTCCTTTTGGACCAGCTTCGTGTCGGTCTGAGCAACCACGTTGTCGATGGCTGCGCGATGCTGCTCGTACTGGTGGTTGAGAAAGTTCTCATACAGGCCCTGAACGGCCACGAACTCGGCGTAGCCAGGCGTCCCGGTGGCGGCGCCGTACACATAGCCCTTTTGCAGGGCTCGATCGAAGAGCGGGAGGAAGCTCGTGTCCAGCGTCTTCCAGTAGGCGTTTCCGGCGAGATAGGACTCGACCAGCAGAGACTTGCGAAGGTCGCCATCCTGGAGGGCCTTGTCCCAATACGTGTGTCGTTCGCGGTACTGGTGCTCCAGCGAGGCGAGCTTCTCCTTGGCGTCGTTGAATTGCGCCCGTTTTGTCGCCCGACCCAAGGTGTTCAACATTTGCCCCACCACCTGTTGCGCTTCCACCATGTATTCGGGGGGCGGCAGCACGTCGGCCCGAAGATCACTGAGGGAAGAAATCTTCTTGTACTGGGGCCCGTTCACCTTCACCTTTTGGAAGGTCGGAAAGGCAAAAGCACCGACGCCGAGCAACAGCACGATCGGCACCGCGACGGTGAGGAGCAGCTTCGAGCGAATGTTCAGACGTTGCAACATGATCGTCCTAAGGGGAGATGGCTACGGGGCGATCTGCCTACCGCAATGCATTGCATCGGCCTGCCTCCGCCATGACTTGACCCGTGCGCACGCGAATCGACCCGAATGGGCCGAACGCATCAATCCGCCCGAGTCGACAAAAACCTGAGTGAAGGCCTACATGTCGCAGTGTCTCGGTGTCGATGACTAATGGGACGCTTCCGGATATCTGCCGCCGGCGGCGTTTCGAGGAGAGCGCCATGAACAAACCAAAGATGTCAGCTCGGCTTAGTACCGCCGACAGGGTCCTGGGTCTGGGACTCTGCTTTCTCGTACCGCTGGCGCTCAGCCTTACCGGATTCGTCCGCACCCGGCTCGAAGGCGCAGGTGCCGCGCAGCGGCGGGTCCGCGTGGTTACGTGTATCGAAGCGGTTACCGGACTGCTCGAGGCGACCATTGATGCCCGTCACGGCGCCGTCGCCCGCCCGGCCAAGCCTTTCGACGGGTCTCGCATGTCGGCGCCGGCGACGCTGGCCTGTCGTGGCCTCGGGGCCGACCTCACGGAGCGGACCACCCGCCTGGCCCTCCAGGTGGCCGCTGCGGACTTGAGCGACCAACGCGCCGAAACATGGACGACCGCAATTCGCAGCCTGCAGGTCCACCTCTTGGCCGTGGCCGAGGTTGGGGGCTTGCGCTTCGAGAAGGACCTTTCCACCTATTACCTTCAAGACATCCTGGTCACGCAGTACCCGGTGCTCGTCGATCAAGGCGCACGAGTTGGGGATGCGACAGTGCACGACACCCAGGCCGTGGCTCCCGAACTGGAGGTGCTCCGCAGCGCCGCGTTGGCCGTTCGGGCCGATCTCCGACGCCTCGTCGACACGACCAACGACCCTGATATCGCGGCCGTGGCCACCCAGTGGGGGTCGACCTACGAAAGTACGAACCTGTCGACTCCTGAGCAGATTCGGCTCCGCGCCCTCGACGGACCGAACCTGAACCGCGCCCGCCTCTCGCAGTTCCGATCCATCATTGTCGATCGCCTTCAGAACCACGTTCGAGCGCAACGATCCTCGGCCAACCGACGGTCGTTGGCCACGATGCTCCTTTCACTCGTTGTCGCCACCGCCCTCGTAGTGACGCTGACGAGGTTCACGGCCCGACTGCGACGCCGTATTGCGGCGGCCGCCGACTCGCTGCACGCCGCCGCCGGCGGGGACTTTTCCCGCAACCTGCCGGTGGAACGGGTTGACGACTTCGGATCGATCGAGGAGGGGATCAACCGAACCGTAGGTCGATTGGGCGAGGCCGAAGCCCAGTTGCGCGGCGGCGCGGCCCGCGACGCGACTACCGGGCTGCTCAACCGAAAGGAGTTCCTGCGCTCGCTGGCGACGATGATCGCCAACCAAGGGCGCGACGAAATCGTGGGCGTTACCGTGGTCGACCTCGGCAATTTGGAGTTTGTCAATGACAGCTACGGCGAGCGCCGCGGTGATCAGGTCTTGCGAGCTGTCGCGATGCGGCTACTCGAGCACGCCGGACCCACGGCTGCGGTTGGCCGCCTCGGGGGTGTGGCGTTCGGCGTCATTCAGAGTCACCGCCGTCCAGATGAGATCGAGGGCTGCTCCAAACGAGTATTGCTGGCCCTCGAACCTCCCTTCACGCTCGCCGACGAACCCGGCCATGTCGAGCTCGAGGCGCCCCGAGCCGGCCTTTCTCTGCGAACCTCTGATCAGTTGCTGGGCGCCGATCAGCTTCTTGAGGATGCTGAAACTGCCGTTCGGGCGGCACGCGAACGAGGAGAATCGTTGTGCGTGTTCGACGCCGAGATGCGCCGCGCGGCCCGCCGGCGATCCGAAATCCGAACGGAATTTCGCACCCCCGGAGGTCCACAAGCGGCCGGCTTCTATCTTCAGTTCGCCCCGTGTATCGAAGCCGCGTCTGGGCAGGTCAGCGAATTCGCGGCGGCCCTTCGCTGGTGGCATCCTCGTTTCGGCGAGGTGAAGGCCGCCGAGTTCTACGAACTGGCAGAGTCCGTAGGGGCTTTTGACGAACTCACCGTCTTTGTCTTGACCGAAGCCATCGGTCGAGTGGCGGCGTGGCGCGAAGACCAACCCGAGCTTCGCGTTCGGGTGCCGCTTCACCGCCTCCAGGTCATCGAACCCCTTCCGTCGACCATTCTGGGTCTCCTGGCCGCACATCGGTTGTCGCCCTCGTGTCTATCCATCGGCATCGGTGCCGATGACCTTCATCGCCTCGATCTCACCGGAGTTCGTGTCCTTCAAGAAATCGGCGACCGCGGCATAGCCATCATTATCGAAGGAGCCACGTCGGGCTTCATGTCACCCCAGGACCTGACGCTCATTTCGCCAAAGGCGATCACCATTGATGAACGCATCATCGGCGCCCTTGGCCGCCCCGAAGACACTGACGCTTCTCACGGTGACGGGGCGGAAGGGCAACTCAAGGGGGCCGGCCGCGCCGCCGCGGCGATGGTGGGCGCCCTCGTGCGTTTCGCACACGAACTTGATCTACGGGTAATCGCCGAAGGTGTGACGACCACTCCCCAGCTGCAAACTGCCTTCCGACTGCGTTGCGACGCCTTCTCCGGGCCCCTCGCGGGCGGTTTCGTCGACGCCGAGACGGCCGGAGCCTTGGTGTCAGAAACGGAGGTCGAATCCCCCGACCCCGACTCCGACTCCGCGGCCGACCGGTCGCTGACCGTCGGCGACGCCACTGCGAAACCGTCAGAAACCGAACCGGCCACCGTATAGGCCGCAGTTCGTCACGCCTTTTTGAGCGGCGTCCACGCGAGGAGCAAGCGCTTTTCGCCGAGCCCGGAAAAACGGACCACGGCTTGAGCCTTTGCCCCCGAGTCGACCATCTCGATGACGACGCCGAGGCCGAACTTGGCGTGAATGACCTCGTCGCCGGCCCGTAACTCCAACTCTTCGGCGCCCGTGGTCTTCGCCGGCGTCGCCTGGCCCGCGCGAAGGGCGGCGTCG
>JANYDT010000216.1 GCA_025359845.1 Acidimicrobiia bacterium | reverse complement strand
CGAGGATTACCTCAAAAAAACGAACGACCACCCCAAACCATTCGTATGGACCGCCACCGCCGACGCCATCCTCGAAAAAGTACGACGAGGCCGAGTCGCCCTCCAAGCAATCACCGGATAATAACGAGACACTACACTAGCTGCCGGTCGAGTTGATCGAAGAACTCCTGCGTGGCTCGAACCACTCGCCTTTTGGCCGTCACTGCGGCTCGGGCTCGATGACCTCTCGCGCCTCAAGCAGCGTCTTGCTCTTCGCTCGCACCCGTCCGAGAAAGACCGGGTCCACCGTCGAGAGATCGCTGACAACTTGGGCGTTGAACAAGCGTTGCCGATCATCAGGCGAAAGCACCTCAAGATCAGCAGCTGTCCAAATCCGTTTGTTGTCCATATGCGAACACTACTCCTGGCCGCACGGCCTCTCACGACTGCCACAACCATCCACCCGGGGTACCCGGATAGGCACACGATGCGCCACTCTGGCGGCTCGACTCAGTTGGCGGGCGTACCCTAGGGGGATGGACAGGTGCAGAGCGATGCGACGGGGGCCCATGGTTGTTGGCCTCCTGGTCGTGTTCGCGTTGTGCTCCGCGGTGCTCTCCGTGGGCCCGGCCCGAGCGCAAACGCAAACTTACTTAGGCACACTCACCGTGTCACCTCAGCCCGGCGCGCAAAACGCCGCTTCGTGGCCTATCCATATCGTTGGCTACGGCCTCTATCCGACCCGGGAATACCTGCTGGTGTTCTCGGGTAATGGCCGCAACGACTCGCTTGGTATCGCCACGACCAACTCGGACGGCGTCTTCGCAACCGACGCGAACCCCAGCGGTGGTCCGGGCGGGACCTATCTCGTGACCGCGACGCCAGCCCTCGCAAAGAACCCGGCGCTCAACACACCTCCGGCCCCCGGTCCATTTTACGTGCCCGGAATTTCGGCCCAGTTTGGGTGTGCGTCGAACACTGGAACGGTGATTCTCGCTCAAGGCACAGGACCGCCACCGTCGACGGTGGCGACGTCGGTTCCCCCCACCACCGGGGCCCCACGTCCGCCGGCACCGAGCGTCTTGGTGAAAGTCTTCGGCTTCGTGCCCGGTTGGAAGGCGGCGTTCGCGCTCTCCGGCCCGAAGGGACCTGTGCCCGGCACATACTCGCTCGATATCGGCGGCGACGGGACGGGGTCGTTCTATCTCCAGCAGGTTCCGGGGTGGGACCCGGCGACTCTGCCGCTCGGCCAGTACACCGTGAGCGCCTCGGGGGTTCCCCCGCCCCAGATCGATTCGTCGTTCGCCGTCAACCGTTGGATCGTGTCGACCACCTTTGTGAACGAGTCGTGCATCCCGCCGACGACCACGTCGACGTCGACCACGACCACTTCGACGACCACCACGACAACCTCGACCACCACCACCACCACTAAACCAATCACCACCACCTCGAGCACCACGACTACGACGACCGCGACCACCCTTCCCGCCACCACCGCCCCGCCATCCACCTCGACCACCACGTCCACCACGTCCACGACGACCTCACCGGCGACAACGTCCACGGTAAAGATCACGACTACGGCGAAACCGGCCACCACCGTGAAAACGATCACGGTTGTGAAACCCACGACGACCGTGAAGCCCACCATAAAAGCGCCGACGACCACCCGAGTTCCGACGACCACACGAGCCCGTCCGACCACCACGAAGAAGCCGTTGGTGATCACCAGCGTCGGTACGACGACCACGGTGCACGCCACGACGACCACGACCAAACCGCCGCCGCCCGTGACTCTGCGTATTGATCCTCCGATCGGTCGGCCGGGCTTCGTCGCCACCGCTCTCGGATCAGGTTTTTCGGCCGGAAGCACTGTCGTTTTGCAGTGGGTGAACGGACTCGGGCGAGTCACGATCAAGGTCGGAGCCGACGGCAAATTCCGCGTGCCGGTGCTGATCTTCTCGCACGAACGCCCGGGTGCCCACCGGCTGCAGTGGATCGCCAACCCGAAGGTCACCGCACCTTTCCTAGTGGTCTCCGGTCCGATGTCACCGGGCGGCAGTGCCCGCACGATCCGTTTTGGACGCTGACGTCGCGGGTGGCATTGAGGCCCGGCTGACTACCTTGTCGGTGGGCCCTCCCTACAGCAGACCCAGGCGCATGGCGTAGGCAACGGCGTGCGAGCGGTTGCGGAGGTTCAAACGCGTTGTGACGTCATGGATGACGTTCTTCACGGTTCGCTCCGAATAGCACAACTTGTCGGCGATCTCATTCGTGTCAAGGCCATCGGCCACGAGCCGCAACACTTCGATCTCTCGGCTCCCCAACCCACTGAGCGTCAGGCCGCGCGGCGCCAAAACATCGCGCTGGAGCCGGCTGACTTGGGCGAGCAAACGTCCGAGCAGATCGGGCGGTACGTTCCCGTCGCCGGCGGCCGCCGCCTGCACGGCGGTCGCCAATCGCTCCGGAGAAGCCTCACTGCGCCGTAGTAGCGCGCACGCCCCTGCCTCGACGGCGGCGAGCACGGCAGCGTCATCGAGACGAGTCGCCACCAGCACCACCCGCGGACACCCGTTGCGTTGAATGGCCGTAACTATTCGCGCCGTCTCTCCATCAACGTCATCGACGATCACGATCGCCACAGTGGCGCTGTCGACGTCGCTGTCTTCAAGGAGGTGAAGTTCCGGGCGACCGCGTAACTGAGCCGAGATTCCGGCTTGCGAGACGGGATCGGTGGCGTAGACAAAGACCGGGATACGCTGGCTCATGGTATGTCTCCTCGAAAGAATACGAATGCGATGATTGCCGGTGACTGTGCCATAACGGTCTTTACGGGCACTCAACAAATTCCTAACGGACGGCGCGAAAGACGCGAGCGGAGGGTCCGCGCGGGCATTCGGGTTGGCCTGGTCGGGTATCTGACAAAACCCGTAAGGTGCCCTTCCCTTCCCGCCAGCCGGTCAGGGCGTTAGGGTCAAGCCCATGGGTACCACTGCGACGTTGCGACCGTCTCGGATCATCGTCGAACCCGGCGAGCGGGTTTCATTGACCGTCACGGTCCGCAACACCGGATCGGTCGTTGATGAAATGCGATTCGAGGTGCTTGGGCTGGCCGCGAGTTGGGCGACGGCCGAACCGGCCTCGATATCGCTGTTTCCCGGCGGCGAGGGCACGGCCACCGTAACGTTCGCGCCGCCGCGCGCCCCGACCACCAAGCCCGGCGAGGTGCCCTTCGCGGTGAAGGTGACCTCGAAAGAAGACCAGGGTGGTTCCGCCGTCGAGGAAGGCACGCTCGAGGTCGGCTCGTTCAGTGAGCTGGCGATCGAAGTGGTGCCGAGGGCCAGTCGAGGACGGCGCTCCGGTCGCCACGAGTTCTCGCTCGAAAATCGGGGCAACGCCCATGCCAACGCCGGCCTGACCGCCGTCGATGGGGGCGAGGCGCTGTCGTTCGCGTTCGATCCGCCGTCGTTGGTGGTTGCGCCGGGGTCGGTCGGATTCGCCAAGGTTCGGGTGAAACCACATCGCGCGTTCTGGCGGGGGGTGGCGAGGACGCATTCATTCCGGGTCACGTCAGCCACCGAAGAACACGAGCCGCTCACCGCCGACGCCACGTTCGTACAAGAACCGATGCTGCCGCGATGGGCGCTGCGCGCCCTTCTGGCGCTGTTGCTGCTGGCGTTGTTGCTTCTGTTGTTGTGGAAGGTGCTCGTGAAACCGAGAATCGAAGATACGGCCCGCCATGTGACTCAACAAGAATTGAAGAGCGATGGCTTCACGCCGGCCACCACGATCGCGGGGGCCGGAGGCGGAGGCGGCGGCGGGGGAGGTCCGACCACGACCAAAGCCGGGGCGGGCGGCGGAGGCGGAGGCGGAGGCGGTCCGACCACCACCACGACGCTGGCCGGCGGCGGCGCGGGCGGTGGCGGCGGTACGACTACGACGGTGGCGGGCAGTGACGCGAACGGCGGCCAAGGCGACGCCGTCGGTGCCCGCATCGAAGTGTCGGGAGACCCCGGATCTTCGGGCTCGAACAAGTTCAAGGTGCCCGACGGAAAAACATTCGGTCTGGCTGATCTCGTTCTCCAGAACCCCCAGGGCGACTCGGGTCGGTTACGGATCAAACGAGGCGACGAACTCTTGATCGAAGTCGGCCTCGAGAACTTCCGTGACCTCGATTACCACTTCGTGGCGCCCACCATCTTTGGGAAAGGTAAAGACGTCGTCGTCGAAGTCGTGTGTGCAGCCGACGCCACCCGTCCGTGTCGTGACGCGGTGTACATCAGCGGCTTCCTGAAGGCCGCACCCAAGGCGTAGATGGCACCCGAGGCGTAGCACGGCACCGGTGGCCGGTCGTGGCGGGCGGCGCGCGGCCGATTGAGTCGGCGTTATGGCCTATCGAGGCCGACGCGCCCGGAGCGCAATGGCGTAAAAGAGGTCCTGATAGGTGCGCTCGAACGTCGCCTGCAGGGCCGGTTCGTCGGCCAGGCGTGCGTCGTTGGGGTTGGCCTTCCTCACTTCCAGCAACGCTTGAAGCTCCTGGGCCTGGCGATTCACCTCAGCCCTCATGTCTCGAAAGGCTTCATCCGATGGGCCCAGGTCACCTGCGGGAGTCTCGCCTCGCGTTGGATTGGCCGGGTCGGGTTCGACCGCCCGCCCCTCCGGTGCCGGGAGGGTCCGCTCCGAGCCAACCGGCACGACTGGTTCGTTCGCGGGACCAACCGGAACGACTGGTTCGTTCGCCGGACCGCCGGCGATCGACGGCGCCATGAACGACTCCGCGGCCGGCGGGGGGTTTTTTCCGTCTCCGGCCCCCGCCCGGGCTCGCCGAACCGGAGCATCGGGGTCGAGGCCCTGCGCCTCCAAGAGGTCCCGATAGGCCTGTTCAAAGTTGGCGCGAATAGCCGGCTCGTTCTGGAGCGCGGGGTTGTTCGGATCGGCGATCCGAAGCTCCTCCAGAGCCTGGACATCCTGCACCCGGCGGTTCACCTCGGCATTCAAGTCCGCCAGCACCTCCCGAAACGAAGGCTCGCCCATTCCCAGGATGGTCTCGGATCCTCGCGAACGGCCCGATGCGGGCCGCCCTTCGGAACCACCAAAACTGCCCATCCCGGGGATGGTCTTCGAAACGGGCTGACTACCCGTACCTGGGGTCACCTCGGACCCTCCGGCCCTTCCCATACCCGGAATGGTCTTGGCGGCCTCGCCGGGTCCGCCTGTCGCCGTCTCTGACGGGCTGGAACCTGACCCGGAATTCGTCGATGCATCATGTTCGGAAGGGGTTTGTCCGGCTGTCGTCGACTCGCCCGGGACGGGCCCCTCGTTGGCGGCGCCGGCAGCAGGCTGGTGATGCGCTGCTTTTGCCACCAACGTGACGAACAGGGCCTTGAAAAAATCTTCGACTGACAGGTTCATGTCGCCACTGGGAAGCTTGGCCCCATACGCGGTGCCAAAGAACCCTCCGGCTTCCCGCATCGCCGTTTCGAACAGGGATCGTTTGACCACTTCCTTCGCGGCCGCTCCTCCCTCGGCGCCGACGACGTCGCCCGCCACCGCGGCCTCCTTCCCGACCCCCGTCGCCACGGCCGCCTCGCCTTCTTTCGTAACTACCGCAGCGGCCTCCCGTCCGGCGGCCTTCGCCTCGAACTCCTCGGCCCCGATGACGGCCTTCTCGCCGGCCGTGGCCAAATTCGACGCCTCCTTACCGAGCGCCACCGAGATACCGGCCTTCTCCGTCGCGCCGATTGTGGCCTTGGCCGCGGGTCCGATGATCTTCAACGCCACCCGTCCGAGCAGCGCTTCGCCGAACTTGGCGCCGCCTGCACCCAAGGCGCCGCCCAGCAAGTCGCCCTCCAGATCGGCCCATCCGTAGTCACCATTCTTGATCACGACGTTCGCGGCGATGTTCGCGGCAATATTGATGGCCGCGGTCTCGAGGAACGCCACAAGACCCGCACCGGCGCCCGGGATGGCTATTGCCAGGGCGATCGAGACCGCGAAGGTGAGCGCACCGCGGATCTCGCCGAGCACTCTTTCATTGTCCTTTTCGTACGCGTCGGCGTCGCCGCTCAACGTCGCCCTGGTCTTGCGAATCTCTAACAGCAGGTGGTGCTTCTCGGCCGGATCGGTCTCCGCCGCCCATCGCTCGGCCAGCTTCGGGAGCTTGTCGTTCGACGCCTTTAGAAGCCGCTGTGTCTCAGGCACGTCGCCAAGTTCCCGCAACGAACCGGTGGTGCCTTTGTGCATCATCGTGACGTCGTATTCGAGTGCGCCGCCGGCGGTCGTCCAGCTCACCTCTTCGGTCCCTGGTGCGAGGGGCACGTTGAACGTTCCTGGCGGCGCTCGGCCGGCGAGTTGATCGGCCGTCGGTTTGACTAGCTGCTCGGCCACCTGAGCGGCGTCGCGGCCGGTCATTAGGCCATGGGTTTGCTTCCGCTTTTCGGCTGCGGCCGCCGCCCCTTCACTCACCTGGTCGCCAAATATGTTCGTTCCGAACAGTTCCTTGCGGAGGTCCCGACCATCGCCGAGGCTGTTGTACTGACCGACGAGCTTGTCGACCGCCTCCCGGTTTGGGAGCTTGTGCAGAATCTCCTTGACGTGGTTGATGTCTTCCTTGGCCATCGCATGTTGAAGCTCGCCGACCTCGGACGCAGTTCCCCCATGGCCGAGCATGTCCTTCATGAGCGTCGTGTCGGCCTCATCCGCGCTCGCGACGATCTTCTGAAACGGACGCCCTTTACCGCGTTGGCGGTCGTACGCGTCGCGATACCGGTCGACGTACTTTTGGGCTAATCCCGTCACTGCCGAGTCGAGGTCCGCGCCGATGGCCTTCTTCTCCTCGGGCGGGAGGTAGGGATTCTGCACCATCGCCCGGAGGTCGTGCTTGGCCAACTCACGAAACGAGCGCATCGTCGCCATCATCTTGACCGCCTTCGTCGTGTCGTCGGCCTCCATCGCCACCAGTTCCGCGGCCGCCGATTCGACGAGGTTTGAGCTGCCGACGGCGTTCCACGAGTCGGCCGCCGCGTTGATGACGGTGGAATGCTCCTTTCCCAGTGTTTTCGTCAACTCCGAGCCGAGCGTGTGGCCGAGTTCACCGTCTTGTGGGCCAAGAAGTTTGTCGAGGCGCTCGGCGACGGCGGCCCCGGCGCTCTTGTCCTTGTTCTCCTTATCGTCGAGCGCTTCGCGCTTGTTCATGTCGATTATGGCGTTGATGCCGCCCGTCAACTCCAGTCGCTGCTTTTGGCGCTGATCCCGCAAGTAGTTGGCGTTGCCCAGCACCATATACCCGCCCGCCGATTTGGATACCGACACGACCCCCGAGAACATCGTGTCGAGCAGGCCGGCGTCGGCGTCGCCCTCCCCGCTTTCGGCCTTGTCCTGCGCATTGAGCGCGTCGATGGCGCGGCGCTTTTCTTCGATGGCGCAGGCGTCGGCCTGCGCCCAGTTGCCGAGTCGCAGCTCGGTCATCCGCATGCGCTTCAAGCCGTCCAGGCCTAGGCGCTTGTTCATGTCGACGTAGAGCTGGCCGACGCCGAAGTGATGGTCATAGAACGCGTCCAGCGCGTCGATCTCCTTGCCCGGGCGCCGATGCATGGCCATGACCCGCTCGAGCTGCGCCCCGTCGAGCTTGTCGGCGAACAATTCGTGCAGCTCGCCCGCATCCGCCTCGAGCTGGTTCAGCGCCGCGGCGGCGTCGCTTTTTTCCTGCAAGGCCGCGCGGATCGGGCCGGCGACGGCGGGCGGATACTTTTTCAGATCCTCGAGCACGCGCGCCGGGATCGGCTCGCCCTTCGTACCCTTAAGAAGCGCCGTTATGCGTTCGCGCTGATCCGCCGTCATCGAACTCTGTCGGCCCGACTGGCCACCGCCGAACAGGTCGTCTCGCAGAGTGGTCTGCTTCTCGAAATCGAAGTACCGCCGCTCGATTTCAGCGATCTGGGTCGCGGTCTTGTTCTCGAGCACCTCGATGACCTTGGGAACGTTGACCTTGCGCCGCTCCAACGCTACGTTGGATTGGTAGTTCTGATCGGGAACGTAAGTGTGCTCTTCCTGGTTGATCGCCCGAAGCAGATCGTGAGCAATGTTGTCGGCATTGAAGTACTGGTCATCGAGCGCTCCGTACGGACTGGCCGAAACGGAGGTACCGGACGAACTCGCGGCCATCTCTCGCGAGACGGTGGCCGCACCGACCGCACCCATGGACTGCAACGACCTTGTGACGGCCCGGTTGCCGACGGCTCGCTGCATGTCGAGCATTGCGCCGGCCGCGTCGGCCGCGTCGGTCGGCGCGGTCGGTTCCGATCCCTCGGTCTCGTACTCGGTCCCGTCGCGTTGGCCGTTACGGCGCCGACGCGCCCGGGGTGACATGCGAGCGGCGGTCGTCCGCTCCGAGCCCATGGCCCATCATGCCATCGGGGCCCGAGGGGCGCAATGCCCCTTCGGGCAGCCAGTCATGCACTGCAGACCTCCCAGCGCACGGACACCGCACGGCGGCGTCATCCGGGGAGCACGCCGCGCTCGAGATACGTAAATTCTCTCCGTCACGGACGCGCCGCTGGCCCGACCCAGTTGGGTCGGGCTTGAGGCTTGGGAGATCGAAGATCCACGACTTGGCGAGCTTGGCGCACCGTGCCGGGCCGCTTCGGACTAGCGGCTGGTGTGGCGGGCGGCTTGGTTGGCCAACGCTTGATGAAGTGCGGTGGCAAGTTCAAGCTGTATTGGAGGTGGTTTGTCTTCGACGTATTCAGTTCCGTCAGGTTTGATGAACTTGATCGGCCCGGACAGGCCGCCGGTGATCTTCCATCCGCCTTCATGCAACAGTTTATGGTGGTAAATACAGAGCGTGATGAGGTTTTCGAGGACGGTGAGGCCGTGCACGGCGCAGGGTACGACGTGATGGAGCTGGGTGCGGCGTATGTGTCCGCAGCCGGGGAACCGGCACCCATGATCACGGCGTTGGCGGCCCGCC
>JANYDT010000215.1 GCA_025359845.1 Acidimicrobiia bacterium | reverse complement strand
CGGGCCCGCCTATTGAAACGTCTCGGGCGGGCCCGCGATGATCAGATGGTGGCCGTCTGCGCCGCGGTCGCCATTGCCGTCGGATGTGAGCGGCCGATCTGAGTCATTTCGACCGGGCGAAACCCTCCGCGAAGGGGCTGTCGGCCAAGTGGGGCTGCCGTCTGTCGCTGCTCGGCGTCGGCGGATGACTACGACGAATCACCCCAGCGTGAGGTCGATGGCTCGGCGCAGCGCGTCGGCCAACTCGGAATCGGTGAGCCGCGCCCCTTCGACCTTTCGATCCTCGTACACCTGATCGCCAAGATGGGCTCGGGCGTTGTCGAGGGCGAACTGAGCGGACCGCGCCCGAGACGTGAACGGCGACGACGCTCCGTCGATGATCGCCACCGCTTCGTGCCGGCCAACCGCCCCGAAAGAGCTCTGCGATCTTCTCGAAGACCGCGTTGGTGACCGCCGACCGGATCATCGGCACGCGTCGGCCAACTCGATTTGATCCGGTCGCGCTCACAGAAAAGCGCTTCAGCTGAAGCGCTTGTGGAACGCTTCACAAGCGCTTCTCAACTACCGCCGCGGAGTGTGGGCCTCGGGCGGGGGAGTAGAACCCGGCTCGCGGGCCTCGGCCACCGCGGCCCACAAATCGGTCGCCGTGACCGGCCCTATGAAGTGGCGCTGGACGACCCCTTCGGCGTTGGCGATAACGGTGGTCGGCACCGCGTCGATTCGATAGCGTTCGTGGAGGGACTTGCGCAGTTCGTAGTCGATCACCTCGACGGCCACGGCGTCACTGCGCAGCGGCTCCAGCTTGGCCGCCACCGCGGCGCAGGTGTGGCAGGTGGCCGAGGTGAACGCGACGACAAGCCACGGAGCCTCAGGACGAAAGAACTCGGACCGATCGAGCTGTTGGGGGGCCGACCACGTGGATTGGGTGGGCGGCTCCGGAGTGCGGCGCCGCAACACGAATGCGGCGACGCAGGCGAGCACGACCACGATGACTCCGACGAGGACGGAACTCACGAGTTGGTAAGGATCGCGGCGATCGTTTCGGCGTATTCATGAGCGCGCTCCATCGGGCCAAAATGGGTACGGTCGCGAGACTCGATGAAGCGACCCTTCGGCATCTTCGCCGCGGCTGCCTGATTGGGGTCGTAGTGCACCTGACGCTGGGTGAACTCACCGGCCAGGATCGTAACTGGGCACCGGATTTCGCCCAGGCGATCGAAGACGCCGGTGCTCGAATTGCTGAACGTGCTCGCTTCGTCTTCGGCGCGACAGGCGAGACGGACCGTGCCATCGGGCAGATCGACGAAACCGTGTTCGACGTATTGTTCGAGGGCGGAGCGATCGACATCGCCATAAGGGGGCTTCTTGGCATAGTTGTCGAACGCCGCCTGCCGCGACTCGAAGACCTCGCGACGCCGGAGAGCGGCCGCGGCCATGGGGTTGTCCCAGGGTTGCCCCGCCACCATTCCGCGGCGCTCCGTGTACAGGATCGGCTCGTACAACACCATCGATCGGAAGAGGCCCGGGCGGGCCAGTTCGGCCTGCAGAAGCGCCGATCCGCCCATGGAGTGGCCGTGGACGCACAAGTCGACGCCGCCGCCCAGGGCCAGCGCATCGATCACCGCCAGCAAGTCGTCGCGCATCCCTGTCCAGATCATGTCGCCGTCGTCGGCCCCTTTCGCATGCCCGTGGGCCCGCATGTCGATGCCGATGCACCGGAAGCGGTCAATCAGGTGTTCGACGACAGGGGCATAGACGTGCGCGTGCAATCCTGTGGCGTGGGCGAAAAGCAACACCGGTGCCGTGGTCGGTCCACCCCAGTCGTGAGCCACAGCAACGGCGCCCCCCGTCGAATCAACCCGATGCGAGATGGTGGTCAGCACAATGTGCCATGGTACGGGGAGCCAGCGGCTGCGATGAAACGATGACCGACGACCTGACCCCCGAAGAAGCCGCCCAACGAGACGCGGTCCTTGGCGCCAACGCGGCGTTCTACGAAGCGTTCGAGCGGTGCGACTTCGATGGCGTGTGCGATGCGTGGGAGCACAGCAGCCGGGTGGTCTGTACCCACCCTGGATGGCCGACGTTGAGGGGATGGGCGGCCCTGGCGACGGCGTGGATACGGCTCGTGTCGAACCAACAACGCTTGCAGTTCATCTTGACCAACGAAGTCGCGATCGTGGCCGGCGACGCGGCGTGGGTGAGTTGCGACGAGAACATTCTCGACGGTGATGGGTCTTCCACCGTGGCCGCGCTCAATGTGTTCGTCCGCGCCGACGACGGATGGAAGATGGTCGCCCACCACGGCTCGGTCGTTCATGCCTCGCTGGCGTGACGCGAGGCCGGAGCCGACGCCTCCATCGCAGGTACCCCCGACGATTCGGCCAGAAGGGCTTGCATGGTGGAGGCGTTGCGAACCGCGTTGTCTTGCCAACAGTTGTTGAACAGCACGTGGACTTCGTCAGCGGTCGACGCCAGTTCGCGTAACCGCCACGCCCACGGACTCAGTTCGCTGTCTTCGTAGAAGTACTTGAACCGCTCGGCCGCAGAGATGTCCTTTCGGTCCCAGTTCTCGTTGTTGTGACCGTGGAAACGCACCACCGCCAGTCGCGAAGTGGCCGCCAAAACAGGAGGCATCGAAGACCTGAAACCCTGAGGCTCGTCGACCCCCACGTAGGGCAAATCGTGGTCTTCGAGGAAGGACAGAGTGGAGTCGCACTCCTCACCTTGGAGCCAGCTCGCTCGGCGAAACTCGATCAGACAGGGATAGGGATGCAGGAACTCGACGGCGGCCAGAATCTCGGCCCGCGCTGAGGTCTTGGGCCCGAACCATTCCGGCCACTGCAGCAACACGCCTCCGAGGCGACCGGCGTCCCAGAGCGGTGCCAAGGCGTGGCGGAAGCGGGCCCAGCATTCATCGACGACGGCCTTCGGCAAATGCTTGGCATAAAGATTGCGCTTGTCTCTGAACTCCGGCTTGACCTCGGCCTGGAGGTCCTCCCATAGCGAGTGCGGAAAGGTGGGGTGACCGGTGAGCAACGACCACGCCTTCACGTCAAACGTAAACCCCGCCGGCGAACGTTCGACCCAACTCTCGGCCAGCTCCGGCGTGGGCGGAAAATAATAGGTCGAATCCACCTCGACCAGCGGGAAATGTGATGCGTAGAAGGCCAAGCGTTCGGCCGCCTTCATCGTCCGCTTCGGATACCAATTGCTGTCGTGGGTCAAAGTCTTATCGGCCCACGAGCACGTGCCCACCAGCACGTCGGCCCCGTGGAGCTTCAGTGCAGCCACGACCGGACGATGCTGTACACCATCCCGCCGAGCAACCCTACGGCCACGAGGGTGTTCACGACGGCGCGCACCCACTGCCTCGCGCTGCGCCGACGGGTAATGCGCCCGAGGCCCGAGTTGTCCCACGCCCGATTTACGGCGTGCGGATCGCTGGACATCTTGCGGGCCATTACGCCGATTCCGGCTATGGCGCCCTCGACTGTCATCGTGTTCGGCAGGGGCTCGACGAGAATGACGGCCTCGGTGGTCTCTCCTTCGTCGTCATCGTCGTCGAACCCGTCACCGCTCGCATCCGCCTGGGGGTCGTGAGGAAAGGCGTCATCCGTAAGGTCGCCATCGGTCATGCCCACTTCTGGTTCGTCGTAGCGATGAACGACTCGCTCGTCGACCCGGATGCGCACGAGACGCCCGTCCTTGTCGTGGGTGCGCAGCTTCATCGCGGCAATCGTAGGCCGAGTGTTGCCGCTACTCGGGCGGCCGAGGTCGCAGGGTCCGAGAATCGTCCTTCATTTGACCTACAGCGACCGGACGCTGTGGTTGAGCCCGTTGAAGTTGTTGGTGCCAGACAGACCTGCGCGAACGCGAATTCACGCTGGCGATCACGTGGTCTCGTCAGATCGGCGGGCGACAGTTCGCGGGAGGCCGATTCGTACCTCGACACCGGGTGACCACCGGGCGATCGGTTCACCGCTCGGCGACCGAAGACCGGCTGCCTCGACGAGCGACTCATTGCACGCGAGCACCGTCGCGTCGTGGATCGGCCAGGGTAGGTGATTGACTTTGGCCCACATCAGTCGCCGGCCGAACATCGTGGCGAGCGCCCATCGGGCAGTGAGAAAGTGGTCGAGCTCGGTGAGGTCGCGGGCGATCAGTTTGCGACCAACCCGCACGACGACCTCGCTCGATGCATCGACCCTGGGCCACCGGCGCCGAGAGGTGTACCGTCGGATCGCGCCTTCGCCGCTACCTTCGCCGACGATCGCCATCGCCGACCAGCTGTAGGGGAGGCGGTACGCGATGCGGGCCACGACAACGGGCAGCAGGCGCGTGATGTCGAGGCTGAAGAACCAGACGCCACGGCGACCGGTGGGGTCGATGACATAGGTCCGGATGTTCGTCTCGGGAAACGTCGACAGCGGTCCAAACGCTGGGAGCCCGGGGAGGCGTACGCGGCGCATGTGGAATGGAAGCAGACCCACCCATGCCGAGCCGTCGAACGTGTCGACGGTGAGTCCGGGAGGGAGCAGCGCCTGCACTTCGGCCGCTTCGTAGCGCCAGTGAAGCGCAATGAGATCGCACCACCCTTGGAGCATCACCGGGCGGGCAATGGCGTGGGGTGGCCTGGCGGTGATCGCTTCGAGCACCGGGCTATAACCTTCCTGCATCGAGCGCCGCGAGAACCTCGACAGCGCGAGCCCGGACGGCGTCGAGATCGCTGAGTCGATCGAGCCCGTGCACCTGTGGGGCCATCCGAGGGTTCCGCCCGAGTCGTTCGCGGTGCGTGTCGAGAAACGACCAGTACAGGGTCGTGTACGGGCACGCATCGGGCCCGACGCGCTTGCTGCGGTCGAAGCGGCACCCTCTGCAGTAGTCGCTCATTCGGTTGATGTACGCGCCACCTGCGGCATAAGGCTTCGACGCCATCTGGCCTCCGTCGGCGTACAACGCCATGCCGATCACGTTCGGCAGCATCACCCACTCGGCACCGTCGACGAAGCCTGTCCACATCCATTCGACTAGCGCGCTCGGCCGGACACCACTCAGCAGGCACAAGTTGCCGAGCACCATCAGCCGCTGGATGTGATGGGTCCAGCCGTGTGCCGTGACATCACGCAACGTGTGCTGCACGCACCGCATCTCGGTTCGTCCCGTGGTGAACACCGGCGGCAGCGCACGCTCGGCCGCAAGCACGTTTGCGTCGCGGTAGCGAGGCATCCACAACCAATACAAACCCCACACGTATTCGCGCCACCCGATTACCTGACGGATCACGCCCTCCGCCGACGCCAGCGGAACGTGACCGGCCCGATAGGCCGACTCGACGGCATCGCAAACCTCGGCCGGCGAGAGCAGACCAAGGTTGAGATAGGGCGATAACAGCGTGTGCGCGAGGTGCCAATTGGTTGACAGCATGGCGTCCTCGTGAGGGCCGAACCGTGGCAACACCTCCGCGATGGCGTGGTCGAGACGTCTCAGTGCCTCCGCTCGCGACGTTGCCCATACCCCAGTCGGAGGCTCGCCCCACAGCCGATCGCCGCACTCCTCACGGAGGTCTGCGAGCACGGTTCGGTCGAGATCGTCGAGGTCATGAACGACTGGCTGTGGCCACTCATGGAGCCCGCGGGGCGGCGGCTCACGATTGTCATGGTCGAAGTTCCAACGCCCGCCCGTCGGTTCGTTCCCATCCATCAGGTACCCGAGCCGCCTACGCTGCCAGCGATAGAAAGTCTCCATCGTTAGCTGTTTGCGATCGCTGGCCCAGCCCGCGAACTCGTCGTGGGTGCAGAGGAACTGATCCGACGCGACGACCTCGACGCCCTCTCGATGCAACAAGGCCAACCCGTCCCACGATGCCGGCTCCATCGCCACCACCGCAGAGGGTTGGTGCTCGACACGATGCGCCCGGATGCCTTCGGCCAACGACGTGGCCTGGCGCACCTCAACGTCGAAACCCTCTGCACGGAGTTCCGACGCGAATCGCCGCATCGAAGTGATCACCAGATGAGCTCTCTGAACGTGCCAGCGCCGAGACACCAACTTGGCCCGACTCTCAACCAGCAGCACCCTTGTCGACTCCGGCGTCGCATGGCGCATCGCACCAAGATTTCGATTCAACTGGTCGCCCAACACCCACACTGTCTGCACCCTCCGGACGGTAGGGCCCCCTGCTCCGCAATAGGTAACGCGGTACGGACGGCGCTTGCACCCCACCGTCGAAGCAGCACACCAGCAGATGGCACCCATTGGCGTGAAGTGAGTCAGGTCACCACAGAGGTGACCACGGGAACGGGGGGCCCGTCGATTTGAGTGAGTGGGACCCTGGGCCCAGTTGTTTGCGAGTCGATACCGTCCTGGAAGGCGCGATTGGCAAGGGCATATGCGTACAAGAAGATTCCGACGACGGCGATGCCGAACACGACGACACCGATGATGAACAACAGGGTTTGGCTCATCGGCCGCTCGTGTCGTTGGATGCCAACAGCAGCGCACCGAGCGAGAGGATCGACGGAACCCACATCCCGACGAAGATCCCTTGCAGTTCGTTTCCGGCGAACCACAAGCCGACCGACAACAGGAACGACACGAAGCTGGCCGCGAGAAAGACCAGCTTCACCTTGAACATCGGTCCGGCCAGCCCGGGGAGAGCGACCAGCGGCGGGCGAATTCGTTCTTCTGTTTTGATCATGATGCTCTCAACCGAGTCGGCAACCGCTCCATTCCATAATTACGGCTAAATTACGCTAACTCGAAGTTTTGCGTCTGTGGAGCAGCCGGGAGGCGAATCGTCAGGCTGGTGGGGGTGGCTCAGCAATTAGCGAGAACTAGTCACAATTAGCATTGTTCAGCTCAGAATCTTGATGGGATGTATTCTGAGGACCATGACAGGGCCCGAGAACGCGGTGCTGAGGTTGTCGGACGCGGCCGACGAGCTGGGCATCCATTACCAGACGGCTTACCGTTGGGTCCGCACAGGTCGACTGCCGGCACGGCTCGTCAACGGCGAGTACGAGGTGTCGCGGCGCGACGTCCGGGGCGTGGCCGACCGGCTTCGGGCACCGTCCCGACCGATCGGACCGGGCCCTAAGCGGCTCGACCGTCAGGCTGAGCGGATGCACGAGGCGCTCGTCGCGGGCGACGAGGCGGCGGCTCTCCACATAGCCCGCCGCCTCGTCGAGGAAGGAACAAGCGTCACCGAGCTCATCCAGAGCGTCCTGGTGCCACCGCTTCGACGCATCGGACAGGCGTGGCAAGACGGCCAGCTCGCGATCGCGGTGGAGCACCGGGCCTCCGCCGTCGTGGAACGGCTCCTCGGTGAGCTCGCACCGAACCCCCGAGGTCGCCGACGCGGCACCGCCATGGTCGCCACCGTGGCCGGTGACCACCACTCGCTCCCCAGCACCATGGCCACGATCGCACTGCGCGAGCAAAACTGGCACGTCCACCACCTCGGTGCCAACATGCCCGCCGACGAACTCGTTCGGTTCTGCACCGAGCACCGCGTCGATGTCGCCGTCATCTCGCTGACCAACCCCGACGTCAGCCAGCTCGCCATCCGCGTCGCTCAGCGACTACGAAGGGTCGGTGTCCCCACGCTCGTCGGTGGGCCAGGCCGACCGCTCACCGATCTGGCCGACGACGTGAGAACGGAAATGCAACGCCGGGTCAACTGACGGCGCCGCCACCGTCCTCGACCGGTCCGCCACAGCGACGGACGGGCCCGAGCGCGGCCTACGCTCGGCCGATGGATCTTCCGGTGATGGCGCCCATAGCCCCGATGTTGGCCAAGCCCGGTTCGGGCCTTCCGCCGGGCGATGGGTGGGTGTTCGAGCCGAAGTGGGACGGATTTCGGAGCATCGTCTTTCGTGACGGCGACGAGGTCGAACTCGGGAGCCGCAACGAGAAGCCCCTTACGCGGTATTTTCCTGAGCTGGTCGCGGCATTGCGTGAAGCCTTGCCCCCCAGGTGTGTAGTCGACGGCGAAATCATCGTCGTCGGACCCGATCGTCGCCTTGATTTCGACGCGCTCCAGAACCGTATTCATCCGGCGGCGTCGCGGGTGAACATGCTGGCGGGCGAGACTCCGGCCATGTTCGTGGTCTTCGATTTGCTCGCGCTAGGGGATCGAGATCTGCGCAACGAGTCGTTCGAGTCGCGTCGCGCCACTCTGGTGGGCGCCTTTACGCCCACCGATTCGGTCCGTCTCACCCCTGCGACCACCGACCGCATCGAAGCCGAGCGTTGGTTCATAGAGTTCGAAGGGGCGGGGTGCGACGGGCTGATCGCCAAGCGGCCGGAGCAGGTGTACGTGTCCGATAAGCGGGTCATGGTAAAAGTCAAGCCGGTGCGGACGGCCGACTGCGTGGTCGCGGGGTTTCGGTGGCATAAGAGCGGTCCGATCGTCGGATCGTTGCTGCTCGGGTTGTTCAGCGATGACGGGCAGCTCCATCACGTCGGCATCACCGCCAGCTTCACCGATAAACGTCGCCGAGAGTTGGTTGAGGAACTGGCGCCGCTGCGGGCCGAGGCGCGGGTCGGTCACCCATGGGAAGAATGGCTCGAATACGCCTCGGAATTCGAAGCGAAGAGACAACGCGTGCCCGGTGGCAACTCCCGGTGGAACGCCAAGAAAGACCTGTCGTTCGAACCGCTACGGTGCGAGTGGGTCGTGGAGGTCGCGTATGATCACCTGCAAGGCAATCGCTTCCGTCACGCGACGACCTTCAGGCGGTGGCGGACCGACCGGTCGCCGGCGAGTTGTTGTTACGACCAACTCGAAGAAGCCACGCCGGTAGCCATCGACGAGGTTTTAGGACGGGCGTAGAACGTTGAACCGACAGGCCACGTCGGCCTATCAAGTGACTGGCGCTCGATCCCGGAGCCATCTTGCCTCGGCCTCACCCAGTGGCGTTGACGGGGGCCCGTCGACCCAGGGCCACAGTTCGTTGGATATACGGCGCCAGTTGCGGGTCGCGTCGAGCGAAGCGAGTACCGCGTTCAGCCCCCACTGGATCCTGTTCAAGACGATGAACGCCGGCGGCAGGTTGAACCATTTCATCATCTCGGTGTGGGGCCCGGCGGGGTCGAACGTCCGCTTGAGGGCCTCGCGGGCGTATGCGGTCGTGTAGGTGAACGGTTCGTCGTTACCGACCGGATGGTAGAAGTAGCCGAAGTAGTCCATCACTTCTTGGGTCGTGTATGGCGCGCCTGGCCGCAGCAGGCCGCCCTCCTCGATAGCTGTCCGATACGCAGGTGCATCTCGATGCGTGACTTGGAGGCGGATCATGCGCTGGAACAGCGATACTTCGTCGTCGGTGAACTCCTTGACGAGGCCGAAGTCGAGGAACGTCACCTGGACACCGAACGGGCCGCCGCGGCTGAACAGATAATTGCCTGGATGGGGGTCGCCGTTGAACACGTGATAGCGGTTGAGACTTCGAAATACGAAGCGGTAGATGATCTCTCCGGCCAGGTCTCGTTCTGGTTGCGACCAAGCGGAGGTCTCGGCGAAGCGGACACCAGGAGCCCAGGCTGACGTGAGCACCCGAGCCGTCGAATACCGGTCGATCACGGCTGGGATGTGGATGGCGGGATGCCCTTGATAGAGTTCGGCGAAGTGGCGCTGGCGTTTCGCTTCGAGTTCGTAATCGAGTTCTTCGCCGATCCGGGCCCTCAGTTCGGCGACAAACGGTGCGGTGTCGAGGCCCTTGAAGATGAAGCCGAGCATCTGCGTGAGCATCGCGGTGTTGTCGAGATCGGCCGCGATGGCCGTGGCAACACCGGGATACTGGACCTTCACCGCCACTTCCGTCCCGTCATGGAGCGTGGCGCGGTGCACCTGTCCGATCGAAGCGGCGGCCACCGGGCGAGGCGTCCACGCGGCAAACAACACATGAGGCGGGGCTCCCAACTCGCGCTCGATCACCTCGGCCGCCAACTCGGG
>JANYDT010000207.1 GCA_025359845.1 Acidimicrobiia bacterium | reverse complement strand
GTCGTAGCCGGATGGGGCGTCGCCCAGTATCCCGACTTCCTCCCCGGCACAGCCACCATCGATCAGGCCGCCGGCGCCCGGGCCTCGCTTGTCGGACTTCTGGTGGTGTTCGGTCTGGCCGTGGTCACCGTTGTGCCATCGCTCGCGTACCTGTTCTCGATGAGCCGATCAGGCGCGTCCACTGGTCCGACGCACCCTTTGCCTCCGCCAAGACGCCCCTGACGCGCACTGTCACTGACGATGGCTCGGATCGTTGTGTACTCCATGGGTCACCGGGGCGACATTTATCCATACGTCCCGATCGCCCGCGAACTCGCCCGGCGCGGCCACGAGGTGCGCTTTGTCCTCCCCCGCGAGTTCCACCCGCAGTTGGCCGGAGAGCCGTTCGCGTGTGTGCACTCCGGGACCGACTTCGGGCCGCTTGCCCTCGACGCTCACGGGGCCTTCTTGGCGCGCTGGGGCAAGCGAATGGGCGGGGTCATGACGATGCGGCTGTATTTCGGCAAGTTCACCGTCCCGCACCTGGCGACCGTGTTCGAAACTCTCGATTCCGAGCTCGCCAACGCTCATCTGCTGATTCCCATCCCACGTATTCGCTCATCGGCGCGATGTCGTGCGAGCGACGCGGCCTTCCTTGGATTGTCGCCGATCCGCACTCGATGTTCGTCCCCACGGCCCACGCTGCTCCGGCCGGATTGCCGTACCTGGGCGAGCCTTTAACGAAGGCTATGTGGCGGGCCGGTCGAACCTGGGTGCTCAACCCCATAAGCAACAGCGGCCAGTTCGTCGCGTTCCGTCGTCGCCTCGGTCTCGACGCCACCGACTGGAACGTCGGCGATGCCATGCTGTCGCCCCATCTCAATCTTGGGCTGTTCTCGCCCCCCAATGTCGATGTCAAGCCTGACTGGCCTTCGAATTACCACTTGACCGGGTTTGTACATTGGACGGGACCCGAGGCGGGAGCGATCCCCGACGAAGTTTCCGCGTTTCTGGACGCGGGAGACCCGCCCGTGATCGTAACGTTGGGCACGAGCGCGGCGTCGGCGTTTCCCGAGGTGTTCGAGCGCGCCGCGCAGGCCCTTGACGCGCTCGGAGTGAGGGGGATACACCTCACCTCGAGCGACGCGGTCGCCGACCGAGTCCGAGCGGCGGTGGGCAGCCCGAGCCAAGCTGTGTGGCCATTCGTACCGCTGCGTCCACTGCTCGGCCGGGCTCGGGGAATCGTTCACTCCGGAGCGTACGGAACCAACGCGCTGGCCCTGGAGGCCGGTCTTGCAACGGTGATTGTGCCCTGCCTGTTCGATCAGTTGTGGCATGCGAAGCGACAAATGCAGGTGGGCACTGGCATCCATGTTCGTCGCCCGAGAGACTTGGTGCCGAGCCTGCGCCGACTACTGATCGACGGGGAGTTGACTGCGCCCGCGACGGCTTTCGGCGCGTCGATCTCGGGGGAGGATGGAACGGGCAGGGCGGCGGACGCCGTCGAGGGGTTTCTCGCGGGGCAGACACGAGTAGGTTTCACCGCATGATTTCCCGCCACGATCGAGCCCTATGCCCGCGCTGACCTACCCATCGGCCAAAGGGAAAGTGGCCATCGTGACGGGAGCCAGCCGCGGCATCGGTGCCGCCATCGCTCGGCGTTTGGCGGCCGACGGGGCCACCGTCGTGTGCGCCGCCCGCACCGTCGAACCCGACCCGAAGTATCCTGGTTCCTTGAGCGAGACGGTGGCTACGATCACGACTGACGGCGGCGCAGCAACCGCGGTGCGCGCCGATCTCTCGAAGGCCGACGATCGCCGCCGCATCGTCGACGAGACCATCGCGCAATTCGGACGGGTTGACATTCTCGTGAACAATGCCGCCCTCACCTACTTCATCCGGGCCGCGGATTTTCCCGAAAAGCGGTACCGCCTGATGATGGATATCCAGGTATGGTCGCCCTTCGAACTCAGCCAATTGGTCATCCCTGGAATGCGGGAGCGCGGCGAAGGATGGATTCTCAACATCACTTCGCGCGCCGGTGTCAACCCGCAAGGGCCGCCGTTCGAAAGGATCTTCACCGAAGGCGCCTTCACCGTTTACGGCATGTGCAAAGCCGCCCTCGAGCGAATGACGACCGGTATGGCTGCGGAGTTGGCCGGCGACCGGATCGCCGTCAACGCGTTGGCGCCCTGGGGTGTCGTGCCCACCCATGGGGCCAGCGCCCACGATCTGGTCAAAGAAGACACCGAACCGATCGAACTCATGGCCGAAGCGGCGTTGGCCCTGTGCACGGGGGATCCAGCCCGTATGTCAGGGCGGATCGCTTATTCAGGCCCTTTCTTGGCCGAGATCGATCGCTCGGCGCGGTCGCTCACGGGCGAGGTGTGGTCGCAGGTCAGTTAGGGCCCGTGGTAGGAGTAGGAGGGTGACTTCTGCGACGGACAGCGATCCACGCGAAGACTTCGAAGACGATGGGTGGGACTCTGACGCGGTGTTGGTCGACGGGCGCTGGGTCGACCGGACGCCCAAACGCCTGGAGAGGGTGCCGATGCTGCGTTGCGAAACGCGGTTGATGCCGTGGCTCTCGCCGCAGCTACCGCTCGCCGTCTCCGTGCCGTGGGTCATCGCCGACGATCCTTTCAAGGTACGCCACGAGCTGATTCCCGGGTCACCGTGCCCCGGGATTGACCCCCGCCACGGTGAAGCCATGGGTACGTTCCTTTCGGCCCTGCACCGCGTCGATCCGGTCGGCGCAGTTGCGCTGGGTGTGCCCGACGCCCAAACCATCCATGACGAGCAGCAGACGACGCACGAGCGTTTCCGGCTCGAGGTGATCCCGCGGTTGCCAAGCGATGCTTGGGCGGCGGCGAGGGGCCTGCTCGAGCGCGCGTCGCCTCCCCCTACCCGTACGTGTCTCACGCACAGCGACCTCGGACCCGACCACATCCGGGTGATCGGCCACACAGTGACTGGGGTCATCGACTGGGCCGATGCGTGTATCGGCGATCCGGCTATTGACCTCGCGTGGGTGCTCAATGGCACGAGTGCCGAGTTCGCTGACGCGGTGGTCAAGGCCTACGGAGTCGACGAAGAATTGGCGCGGCGGGCCTACAACTTGTACCAGATCGGTCCGTGGCATGAGGTGATCTATGGCCTCGACGCTGACCAGCCCGACGTTGTCGACTCGGGCCTCGCGGGAGTGATGAGGCGATTGCGCAGGGGAGCGTGACCCCCATGCGTGCTCGGGCCCGGACTGCGGCAACAATCACGTTCCTCAGCGCCGCTGTCGTGTTGGTCGGCGCCGGCGCCGTGGGTGCGCAGGTCACGAACCCTCCACCGAGAATCGATGCCGTCCCTCCCGTTCAAACGACCGCTGCTCCCCCCACGCTCCCCCCGGTGCGTGAACCCGGCGAAGTCCGGGTGATGGCCACGTGTCCGGCGGGCGAGAAGGCACCGGCCAACCTGCAGCCGGGAACGTCGGCCTTCAACGAGATCGTCGGAGCGCAGTCCCGTCTTGGTCGGACCATTGAGCAGGTGCGGCGGTATGCGACCACGCAGGCTTTGTCGTTCGGCGATCTGCGATTCGGAGGGAAGAACAACGGAACCGTCGTTGTCTCCTTCACCGGGGACCTTCAGATTCATGCGGAAGCGCTGACGAAGATCACCGATATCCCAAACGGTGTGGTGGTGTGTCCGGCGGTGGAGACCGCAGCAACGCGGGTGGCGCTCGCGAACGAGCTCGTGGCTCGCCTGCAGGGAGCATTGGTCGGCGGGTCGCTCACCCCGATAAGTGGGCCGCCAGTGGTCGTGTTGCGAGCCGATCGCCGCGCTGTCGCCGACGACCTGGTGCGCACCTACGGCTCGCGGGTCCAGGTGGTGCTCGGCGAATTTGTGTACCCCGACGCCACCGTCGCCCGGCTCGACACCCCGACGCCGCGGCGGTCATGCGGTTCGGTACCGATCCCCGGACCGTCGTCGTCGGCCCTACGGTGGTCGGTGGCGAAGCCGTTGAAGGTCCATTCCGGTGGTGAAATCTCAACCGTGGTGTCGTGGCGCAACACCAAGCGCCGAACCATCACCTATGAGTCCGGCGACCCGATTACCGGCGTCGTGACCGCGGTCGGCAGCAACCGGGTGCTCGCGTTCTACGGTGGCTCAATCGCCGGTGTCGGTCACGGCGCCGCGTTGCGGCCCGGTCAGACCGACCGAGTCAGGGGCCTGGTGGCCACCGGCAGTTGCGACACCTCGTTCGGGTACGCCCTTGCGCCAGGGCAATACACAGTCCGGTTCGTATTCGGAGGCTTCGACTTGGAGCAGTTTGTGTCGAACCCGATCCCGCTGACAATCACCAACGATCCACCGCCACCGTTGCCGAAGCTTTCCCCGGCCCCGCCGATCACGCTGATGCCCGGCGCGGGCGGTGGTGGACCAGGAGCGACGATCGCCGCCGGTCCCATTACGTCAAAGAGCGCGCCGTGATCGACGACAGAGCGCGACGGTATGTGGCGGACTCGTCGAGGGCCGGACCGTACACTCTGTGCCGATGAGCGCGACAGACGAACAATTCATTCTGCAGCACCTCGACGACGGCGTGTTGGTGGTCACCTTCAACCGCCCGCAACGCAACAATGCATGGACGTACGAAATGGAGGAGCAGTACTTCGAGGCGCTCGTGGGTGCCACGGCCAACCCCGATGTTCGGGTGATCGTCGTGACCGGGGCCGGTAAGTCGTTCTGCCCCGGTCTCGATATGGATCGGTTGGTCGCCAGCGCGAGTGGCCAACTCACTACGGCACCGAGCCGCGGTCCTATGACGTTGGCGCTCGACATCCCGAAGCCGGTAATTGCGGCGGTGAACGGGGCGGCCGCGGGGATTGGGTTCATCCAAGCGATGTGCGCCGATTTGCGGTTCGCCTCAAGCACCGCGAAGTTCACCACCGCGTTCTCCCGCCGGGGCTTGCCGGCCGAGAATGCGCTCTCGTGGCTCCTAGCCCAGGCACTCGGCCAATCCGTTGCGCTCGACCTGCTGCTGTCGGCGCGCGTCGTTCTCGCCGACGAAGCCAAAGAACTCGGACTTGTCAACAAAGTTTGCGCGCCGGAAGATCTCATGCCGACGGTTTTGGCCTATGCCAAAGACATGGCGGCCAACTGCTCGCCTCTCTCACTGGCCACGATGAAGCGTCAGGTCTACGCCGATCTTGAGCGGGGCCGCGAGGTGTCACGCAAAGAAGCACTCCAACTGGTGCTTCGCAACTCGGCCTTGCCAGACTTCGCCGAGGGCGTGACCAGCTTCATCGAAAAGCGACCACCGAACTTCCCGGGTCTGAGCGAGTTGGTCGACTTCGAACGCACACCTACGACAGGTGCACCCTCGCGGCAGTAACGGTGTTCGCTTAGGCACCCACTGCTGACGGACTCCTCGGAGTCAGCGCCCAACCAACCACCCGGATCAAGGTCTTCGCCGCGGGTTCGACGGCCAGCCGGTTGGCAAAGGGAAGCGCGCGGATGCCCAACGCACGGCGGACCCGGGCCGGGAGCAGACCCACCGCGGCGGACGCGATGATTGCGTATGGCGCCCTGGCGGCGTTGTGGAGAGGTGGAAACAGCAGGAAACGAGTGGCCTCTCGCGCCTGTTGTCCCACCTCCAACTCCGGTCGGATCTCTCGTAGCCACGTTTGCAGCTCGGCCACGCTGCGAGCCGGCGCCGGATCGTCGGCCCCGAACAAATCGGCAAGACGCGACTGCTCACTGACGTAACGATCCGAATCGTCGAGCGTGAGGGCCGTCCTTGCGTACCGTTGATGGGCGCGCAAAAAGCTGTCGACGAGTGTGTGGTGGACCCACCCGAGCAGATGCGGATCGTTAGCCGCGTAAGGCCTCCCGTCGGGGGCCGTGCCGACCACCCCTTCGTGCACTCGCTTCACCATCGCAACCGCGTTCTTGGCTTCTTCGGTTGTCCCGAAGGTGACGGTTCCCACATACCTGCTCGTGCGCCATAGCCGTCCCGTTGGATCGTCCTTGTAGGCGGAGTGATCGGTCACGCCGGCAATGGCCAACGGGTGGATGGTTTGCAGAAGCAACGCCCTAACTCCTCCGATGAGCATCGCCGCGTCGGCGTGAACCTTCCAGGTCACGCTGTGGGGCCCGAACAAGCCCGCGTCGCCAGCGATCGGCTTGGTGAGATCTCGAACTACGGGCCCCTCGCCGACGATTACTCGACGGATGGCGGTGCCCAGTTGTCGGCGCAACAGTTCGGGAATCGGAGGTCCGGCCATGCTCCAATGGTACGCGCCCTCCCGCCTATGCCCTCTTGCCCTCTTGCGCCCTTCGGCGGCCGCTACCCTCGCATGGCCGACGAGGCTTTCCTCGCTGAGCCTAGGACGCTTGGAAGCCGACGGTTTTGTGGGATGCGTCGCAAAAGGGTTTCGTGTTGCTCTGGCCGCACCGGCAGAACGCAACCCGACCGCCACGCTCCACCACTTCGCCTGCGCCGTTCAGCACTTTGACATCACCTTGGATGAGCAGGGGCCCGTTGGGGCGGATGGTGATGGTTACTTGGTCGGGAGCGGTCTGGCTCGCATCGGCAGTCATGGCTCTACCGTAGGCGAAATGCGCACTCGCCTTGACTTGCGGCCGGCCCGGTCCCGGGAGAACGAAGTTTACGCCAGCGGGCTCAATGCCTCGACGTACGGGTCGAGATCGGCGGGGTTGAGTGGTCGCGGCAGGGCCACGATCAACAAATCGACGCCGGCGTCGCGGTAGCGACCGGCGAGGTCGATCGACTGGGGCGTCGTCATGGCCGGACCGAACAACAGCGCCGAGATCATGATGGTGGCGGGGTCGCGACCGATCTTGGCGCACTCTTTATCGAGCACTTCGCGCTTATGAGCCAGCTCGGCGATCGGATCTTTGGCCGCGGTACCGAAATTCCAGTGGTCGGCATACTTGGCGACGAGCGGGAGGGTCCGCTTCTCGCCCGAGCCGCCGATGACGATCGGCGGATACGGCTTCTGGATCGATTTGGGCTCGAGATAGGCCTGCCGGAGGTTGTAGTGCTCACCCTTGAACGAGGGCCGGTCCTCGGTAAACAGCTTTTGGATGACTTCGAGTCCTTCGGCGAACCGATCCATCCGCGTCTTGATCGAGCCGAGTTCGATGCCATATGCGTCGGACTCTTCTTGGTTCCAGCCCGCTCCCAACCCGAATTCGAGCCGCCCACCCGACGTGTGATCGAGGGTGGCGGCCATGTTCGCCAGTACTGCCGGGTTTCGATACTGCATGCCCGTCACGAGCACACCGCCCCGCAGACGAGTGGTGGCTTGGAGGAGGGCGGCCAGTGTGATCCAGCCTTCGAGGCAGGGGCCAGAACGGGGTTGGCCCAGGATCGGTTCGAAGTGATCGAACGTCCAGCCCGACTCCCAGAAGGGGTTCAAGTCGGCGGCCTCCCAAATATCGAGCACTTCGGTCCAGGTGCACATTTGCGGTGAGGTCGAGAAGGCGAAGCGCATGGTCACTTATCGTAGGCCCACGATGGGCCAGAGATTCAGGGCGCGCCAGTCTCAGGGCGCCAAGAGCGGGGGACCGGCGAACGGGCCGTCGGTGGGCCAGTCCCGCTCCACGTCCGACGTCCAGTTCGGCGGTCGCTTCTCGAATGCCGCTTTGCCGCCCTCAAGCGCATCTGGGCGCCCCATCAAGATTTGGTGGGCGACCGATTCGAGTTCGTCGACGGCGTCGATATCGCCATCGGTGGCCGCCCATAGGATGCGTTTGGTCATGGCCAGCGACATGGGCGACGCCTCACGAGCCATCTCCTGCGCCATTTCGAGAGAGGCCGATAGCACGTCGCGGGCCGGTAGGCACCGGTTGGCCACCCCGAGTTCGACGGCCTGGGCGCCGGTGAACAATCGACCGGTGAGCAGTATCTCGGCCGCTCGGGCCGTGCCGACCGAGCGGACCAGCGTCCAATGCGAAACCGCGTCGGGCACCACCCCCCGGCGTACTTGCACGACGCCCCACTTCGCCTCGGCGGCGATGAACCGAAGGTCGCAATGCAACGCCAGAGTCATCCCGATGCCTATCGCATGACCGTTGATGGCCGCGATCACCGGCTTGCGGATCTGGAAAGCCAACGGACGAGGGGGCGACGATCGGAAGGCCGTCGGCTCCTTCGGAGCCTGGAACGCCCCGCCCCGCCGACTCAGATCGGCGCCCGCGCAGAACGCCCGTCCGGCGCCCGCAACCACGATGACCCGCACGGTTTCGTCGTGGTCGAGTTGTGCGTACGTCGCCGAGAGCATGGTTATCGCTCGGCCGTTCATGGCGTTTAGTTTGTCGGGCCGATTGAGGGTTACGACGGCCACGGGTCCCTCGTGGGTGACGAGAATCGGATCGGTGGCTACGATCGCGTTTGACATCACTACCTACGCGAGTTGGACGACGGCGGTGCCCACCACGCTGGTCTCACCTTTGTCGGTCACGATCGTGAGATCGATCTCGACAGTGCGATTGGCCTCGTCGGTATCGGTCACCGCGCCTTTGCAGACAGGATGCGAGTCGGCCAGCATCGGGGTGCGAAACACCGTATCGATCTTCAGGATGCGACACCCCGGGGCCCACCGGTGGATCATGGCCGCGAGCAGACCCTGGCTCATGATTCCCGGCACGATGGCGCCTGCAAAACCCTCTTTGCGGGCGAACTCGTGGTCGGTGAATCGGCCCCACAACATGTGCGCGGCCACGGCGAACTTCGTCACCCGCACCAGCGAGACATCGGGTGATTCCTCGGGCAGATCGTCACCGAGTTCGACGTCTTCAAACTTCGTCACCATCTCGATCACCCGACGTTTCTGATCATGCGCCAGTCGACCACCGACACCGGCTCGCCGCGCTGGTTCTCGTATCGCATACGATGAACTATGAATACCATCGTGCCTGATCGGCCCGTCTTTTCGTAAATATCGGCGATCAAGCTGGTCGCCCCAAGAACGTCGCCAGGACGAATTGGGCCGAGCGATTCGACGCATTTGCCGCCGTCGACCCCGCGCCCGTCGCCGAGCTGAGGAAAGTCGGTGGGCAGGGTTCGACGTGAGGCGTACTTAGCCGTGAACCCTGGATGGGCCTGGAAGTCAGGATGGGTGGAATCGGTGAAGCGGGCGTCGGTCTCGCCGCAGGCCTCGGCCCAGTCGAGCATCTCCTTGGCCTCGACTTCGAACTCGGCTCGGTCGAATTGGCGACCCAGCCAAGTCTCACGTAATTCGGCGATATTCATACCGTCTCTCCTCGTGCATCTTCTCGAAATGAGCGGGCCGTAAAGTTACCTGCTTTGAGCGCATCCACCACCGCTTCGATAGTGGTCATAGGATCAGGAAATTCGGTGGCGCAGAATCCGACTCGGCTTACGATGTGGGAGTCACTCCCGCCGATACCCAGGTAGCCGAACTCAGAAGCGGAACGGGTCGACCACTCGTCTTCGCCAGTTCGGCTGCCGCCATTGCAGATCTCGACGATGGTCACCCCCGCCACGGCACCCTTGCGCTCGTAGTG
>JANYDT010000192.1 GCA_025359845.1 Acidimicrobiia bacterium | reverse complement strand
TGTCATGACGACATTCGGCGTTCCAATCCTCGCCCACCGCCAAAAGGCGATGGGCGCCGCGGCGACCTTGGCGACCACGTCAGACTCGACAAGTTCCAATCCTCGCCCACCGCCAAAAGGCGATGGGCGCTCGTACTGGTCATATCTATCGTGGCGGCGCCCGGTGTCGTTCCAATCCTCGCCCACCGCCAAAAGGCGATGGGCGGCCCACACGGACCCGACGGTCGGGTCGGATTGGACGAGTTCCAATCCTCGCCCACCGCCAAAAGGCGATGGGCGCCCGTGCGACCAGGTCAAACGCGAAAACACATCGTACTATCGAGAAGATAGCGCACTTGAGTTCGCGAAAGCCCTGGATGAAGCGGGCGGAGACTCCACTCGACGACGCGAACCCCCGGTCCGCCCTCACAGAACAAAGGGGCTTCGCTGGTCAAAGACCGCCCCGACCCCGAGGCGGCTGACGTGCTTAGCGAACGGCTCCCGGAGCCGATAGACGAGGACACTATCGAGTGCGGGGTTGATCGCCTCGGACAATGCCGCGAGAAGGCGAAGGTAGTCACCCTGTGTCAGGATGCACTCGAAGACGGACTTCTGGACGCGATGTCCGAAGCCCTCGCAGATCTTGGCGACTCGGCGGAGTCGCCGTTCGCCTTCCGGCGTCTCCGTGTTCACGTCGTAGGTCACGAGGCATTCCACCGCTACCGACCCATGGTTCGAAAGGGCAAATAAGCGTGAAGGTCGCCTCGGAGATGTCGCGCCAGCAGCATTGCTTGGACATGTGGCACGAAACGGCGTTCGACACTCCGATCGAATGCTCGGTGTGGGACGGAAGCCGCCATGAACTCGTCCCAGGTTTTGAGTACCGTGCTTCGCCCGGAGTCGGTCATCTCAAAGGCGCCGCCGGGGCGCTCGACAAAATCCGCCGGCCCAAGCTGGCGTCGATTCACCAATGTCAAGGCAAATCTATCCGCGAAGGGTGATCGGAATTCTTCCATCAAATCTAAGCCGAGGGATTCCCGACCCGGGCGCATCGCGTGAAGGAATCCGACCTGTGAGTCGAGACCGATTGCTTCCAGGGCAGCAACGCAGCGGACTCGAACCATCGCGTAGAGGAACGAAAGCAACGCGTTCATTCGATCCAGAGCCGGTCGGCGAGATCGAAAGGCGAATTGAAATTCGGCTTGTTTTGATAAACGTCCGATCGAACTGAGGTAGAGACGGGCCCCTTGGCCTTCAAGGCCACGAATTGTGTCGAGATCAGCGGCCCGCGGCAACGACTCGACGAGCAACGCAAGTTGAGCTGCGACCTCCCGCATCGTTCCGGCTTTCGTGTCGGAGTCCTTCGCCGCGTCGAGCAACACCGTCCTACTGTTCAGCAACTTCGCCGCCACGATCGGCTTCGCGATCTCGCAGCTGCGGCGCGAATCGCCTGCAGCTTCGAACTGGGCCCAGCGCAGCAACACATTCCCGGAAACGGGCCCGGCGGTCCGAGCGACGTAGCGACCCGACCGACTGAACCACACGACCGGAATCGACTCCTGCGCCAATCGATGAAGAGCATCGGTCGAAAGCCCTACCCTTCCGTAAAGGTACACGGCGCCGAGTTGGCGAATTGGGACGCGCACTATCGTGCCGTCTTCCTTTTCGGCACGAAGTGCATCGACCTCGAGCCGTAGATACATACCCTGAGTGGTGACATGCAGAGTCTTTTCGAGATTCTCCATTGCTACAGACGATAGGTCGATGCAGCCAGCATGGCCACGCTCTGGGGATGTTTGACCAGTTTGGGCACGCAGCGATCCTGCAGCGAACAAAGCTTGCAGCGCTTGTCATCGACGGAATCACCCAACTTTGCTTCGCTATATGAGAGTCGGAGTTGGTCAATCGTTCGAGCGAGATCGTCGCGAATTGACATGGAAATTTCGACCGGCACGCGTTGACGAAGTGCAGCCAAATAGAGCGCGCCCACAGGCACCGCTATGCCGAACATCTCTTCAAGGCAGACAGCCTGAGCAGCAAGCTGAAGCACGGCTGGACGCTCGACGCGCTTTCCAGCCTTGTATTCGACGGGGTAAGCGTCTCGGCCGCGGAATTCGACAACGTCAGCTTTTCCGTTGAGCCCAAGCTCATCGGACCACAGAGGCAGCGCGCGCTCGGTCCGGACACCTGAACGGGACACTCCTCCCGGTTGGTCAACGACCCGGTGGGTGAGGTGGCCTCGAACGGTCCACTCGTTGTCATCGAAGACCTGTTCGATGGCGATGAGACCCCATTGTCTAGGGCAATACGCGAAATGCTCGATCCAAGAAATCGGCAACTGTTCTAATGGAGTCACAGACCCAGGCACGTATAGCTGATCCCCTCGGGCAAGTCGGCTGGATCGACGGTCACGTCGTAGTCAGCGAAGGAACGTCCGAACGTCACTCCGTTGCGGAGTACTGGCCGAATGCGTTGGAACAACTTGTCGGGGTGGCATCGCCCTAGAGCGTCGTCGTGAGAGAAAATGTGCACTCCTCGACAACCCGTGACGCCGCGGCTCGACGACCTGTCGAGATACCACATGCGTTCGAGCGCATCCCAAAAGACGGCGAGGTCATCGGCACCGAAACCCGTCTTCTTGGCCAGACCCGGAACGAAGAATCCACGGCTCGAAAACAGGGCGTATGGCACGAGATTGCGGGTGCCCATCTCGCGATCCTTTCCGCCCTTCTCATCCGACTGGAGTTTCTCCAGTTCCTTTTCGTTCGTCACAGCAACCCTGGTGATCGTGATGTCGGCACTCGACAGCGGCATCGCTGAGACCGCCATGGTGAGTTGTATTGGGCCCCGGACCTGTCCGGCCGGATACTCGCCGGTCGATAGCACCGCCCCGAAGGTCCGGATGTCCCACCAGTCCTGGCACATCCGCTTTTGAACGGCGAGGCTGTTCTGCTTACTTGGTTTCGCCCCGATCGCCTCGGCTGCGGCCCGATTTCGGCTGTTCAAAGCGACTCCTTCGCCGACGTAGATGCCAAATCCGGGCGCGCCGGCCTTCGTTTCGGTCACGAAGTTTCGGACCTTGCGTTTGATGGCGCCATCGGTGACCCATCCGTGGCCTGTTTCCGGATCTATGCGGGGGGCATTGCCGTTGTCGGGGTCGCCATTCGGATTGCCGTTTTCGACATCGAACACGAGTACGAAATCGTGGCGGACGTTTGGGTCGAGATGGTTACTCATTGTCAGTCTCCTTTTGAGTCCTATTTAGATGGTGATAGCGAGCGGCGTGATAGCCGAGAACAAATTCCGCCTGTTGCTCCAGGCCGAGCGTGGAGGGATAGGGACCGCTCAGAGCTTCGTTAAGTTCGGCGAACTTTCTGGAGATGAAGATGAACGCGCCCGGCGCATCGCGTCGAAGCCTTCCAAGATGATGGTGAGCCTTGGATTCGAGCACCGGCACGACGCGAGCGGGATGCGACATCATCGAAGCGAAGTAGGTATCTCCTACGCTCCTATTGACGGCGCCCAGAGCTCGATATTGCAGATACTCATATTCAGCGAAAATCTGGCCACAAATATACGGGTCGGAGTGTTCCACGGCGTTGCCTCCTGCATTTGAACGAAGAATGAGAGAAATGAGGGCCGCCCGGGCGTCGGGCACGGACTGTTCCGCTCGGCACCGGCGCAGTACCCCGCCAAGATGATGCATAGGCACCGCGCGGCCGGCGAGCGCACAGGCCAGAAGATCGGCAAGGAGTCGATTGACTTCATCCATTTTGGCGCCTTGGCGGCCGGAGCGAGCGGCAGCCTCGGCCAGGCGACGGATGGGAAAATATCGGGGAGCACCATTGCGTTCGGTCACGGTGTGACGGACGAAGTAGTTCTTCAATGACGACACCATGGTGGGCAGCGCCACCGTCTGATCGGACCGGACAACGACTCGGGCGGTACTCACGGTAAGGAGCACGGACCGAAATTTGGCTGGCTCGTCGATTCCAATCGGTCGGCCGGCCCAGATGCCTTTGGTGAGTTCGGCCACCAGAGCGGGATCGGGATCGTATAGAAACGAACCGACCTGATCGTCGCCTTCGGCAGAACTCACCCACCAGACAAGGGTCGCATCGCCGAGTCGGGCGTGATTGGATGCCGAGGAGAGAAGCCAGTTCAGTGCGGCGTGAGAACGCTTTGCTGCACCAACCGAGATTCGCGCCCCGGTGCTCTGCGAACCGCTGTAACGCTCCGCCGCCTCGAAGTTTGCGCTCACGAGGGTCGGCTGAAAGCCAGGGAGTTTCACAGCATCGAACTTTCGGGCCAACGGTCCGGTGGCGCCGGTTACCTGGCACACCCCTACTTCGCCGGCGGCATCGGCGCTCACGACTGCCGCCCACCAGTCCTGAAGGTCGGAATTCTTCAAGGGCTCAACTCCGTCAACGGCAAAGGTGCAAAGCAATGCCGATGCCTCACCCTGCTTTTCCGGAAGAGAGATCTCGGAAGTCGTCAGCGCCGACCGGAGTAGCTCTGGGTCAACACAGTACTTGGCGATTGCGTCAAGCGCTTCGGCCGAAGCTCCGTCGAGTTCTTCAACCGCCCGCCCTAACAGGGCCAGCCAAGCCGCGTGGAGTTCAGCGGCTTTTTGATTGGCCTTCGGCGAGTCGTCCTTGCCGACCGCCATCGCGTACTGAAGGTTGTCGCACACGAGGTTGGGCGGTGCGGCCGAGCCGGTCCGCTTCTGCGTTGGTATCACTCGATCGACACCGCGCATCTTGTTGTCGAGCGACCTGGTGTCATACACCGAAACCGACCCGCGAAGGGTGCTTATATCGAACACAAAGGCGACCGGCTTCCGTTCGTATCCGACAGGCAGAAAATCCTTGCTCGAATCCGCCGAAAGTTGGCCACCGAGCACGTATAGGTCGCGGAGCAGACTCATACCGGTGACTCCACCGCGAGGGGAACGCTCATCGTGCCGTTGACGACCTTCGCGTCGAAGAACGAGGGCGAGATCGTCTTGCCGTCGACGGAGTAGCCCAGATCCAGCACCATCGGTCCGATGTCGATATCGATGACGTACGGTCGATCTTCCTCTGTGACAGGGCTGAACCAGGCAGCGTATTCCCGCAGGCCTAGGTACGGCGGCGAGAAAAACGACCCTCGCCTCACCCTTCGTTCGAACTGTTCGGTGTACTTCGCCGGGCCGTCCGTCGCATGCGGCTTGAGGTCGACCACCGCCCGGACGACATAGGCGACGTCGCGTAGCACGAGGCTGTGGCGCTGGACCCGATTCTCGGTCACGTCAATGAACGCCCGACGACTGCTCGCCCTCACGCTGACTTCGTTTCTAGTCATCGATGCCCATGCGGGAGGCTTCAACAAATCGATGCCTGTGACTCTCCACGTGAACTCGGGCTTCCAGAAGATCGATGACAACAGGCCCTGGGCGGCCGGCGGCGTGATGACCGGATAGCTCACCCGTTCGGCGGCGTACTCGGGTCGGGTGAAGCAGGCCAACTCCCCCCATATCTTGATGCTCACTTCGCGACTTCGCATTTCAAGTCTTCTTTCTTGAGGTCATGATGCCGCCGTTGCGGCAAGTCCATCATTTGAACCCGGCCCTGGCACCGGAGGATTGGAACGTCTGGAGCCCCGTGCTGAGATTCGCTTCGGAGCCGGTTG
>JANYDT010000161.1 GCA_025359845.1 Acidimicrobiia bacterium | reverse complement strand
GAGTGGAGCGCCGCGGGCTCCGCTTCCGATCCCGGCCATGGCGGCTCGGGCCATCGCTCCCAACCGGATGACGTTGCCTTGCTGCTCTACACTTCGGGAACGACCGGCGTCCCGAAGGGCGTGATGCTGACCAACCTCGGTCTGTCGTGCACCGCTCGCCTCGCCTCAGAGGTGTGGGCCATGTCTTCGGCCAGCGTGAGTCTTGTGGCCATGCCGTTGTTTCACATCGGAGGTATCGGCTACGGACTGGCCACAATGTCACAAGGCGGGCATACCGTACTGATGCGCGAGGTTGTCCCTAGCACAATTATCGATTCCATTGCGAAATACAGGGTCACTCACTCGTTCTTCGTTCCGGCGGTCATTCAAATGCTTCTCTCCACGCCGGGGGTGGATGAAGCCGACCTTTCCAGCCTGGAACTGCTGTTGTATGGCGCATCGCCCATTGGCGACGCGCTGCTTCGTCGGGCGCTGGCAGTGTTCGGATGCGGCTTCTCACAGGCCTACGGCATGACCGAGACTTCCGGCACCATCGTGGTGTTAACTCCGGAGGACCACGACCCTGACGGGGACCGATCGTACTTGCTGCGGTCGTGCGGTAAAGCCCTGCCGTTCGTCAAACTTCGGGTGATCGATCCCGACACCCTCACCGATGTAGCGCCTGGCTCGGTGGGCGAGATTTGGGTCAAGGCCGACATGGTGACGAAGGGATACTGGAACAATCCGGCCGCCACTGCCGAGGCGATACTCGACGGGTGGCTGCGAACCGGTGACGCCGCTTATCAAGATGGCGACGGATACATTTACCTGTTCGATCGGTTCAAAGACATGATCGTGTCGGGGGCTGAAAATGTGTATCCGGCCGAAGTGGAGAACGTATTGAGCGACCATCCGGCTGTCTTGGAGGTCGCGGTGATCGGCGTTCCTCACGAACGTTGGGGCGAGACGGTGAAGGCGATTGTCGTGGCCCGACCTGGGCCACCCGTCAGTCCAGCCGAGTTGATCGAATTCGCACGCACCCGGCTGGCCAAGTTCAAATGCCCGACATCTGTCGACTTCGTCGACGTGCTGCCCCGCAATGCCTCCGGTAAAGTTTTGAAGAAAGAGCTCCGGCTCTCGTATTGGTCGTCCTCCGATCGCGCCATCAACTGATGATCATGGAACCGATCGTGGGCCTCATCAGACGGTTTGTCGTGGAGTTCTTCAACGGCCACAACGCCGACATATGTCGCGAGATTATGGAGCCCGACTACACGTTGCGGGTCGGCGACACGATCATTTCGGGCCGCGATGAGCAGTACAGGCCTGCGGTGCAGAGTCAGTTCGATCAGTTCCCCGGATTGGGCATGACCGTGCACGGCCTCATCACCAACGGGGAGCAGCTGGCGTTGCACTTCTCGGAGCACGGGGCTTCGGGGGGCGTCGGGGGTAAGGTCGCCTGCTGGTCGGGCGTCGCGTTGTATCGCTGGAATGGCGTCCACTTCACCTCGTGCGCGGCACAGGAAGACTACGCGGCGCGCCGCCGCCAGCTACGCGGCGCCGAGGCCGATCCCATTGCCGAGCCGGCTTCGGCGCCCTGGGACACCGCCGCGGTGGGGTCGGACCCGACTGCTGAGGCGCTGGTACGGCTCTGGCTGGAACGCGGCGGCGGCTCTGCGACCGATGGCATCCTTCGTGATGACGAGCACCTCGGGCTCGCGGCGCCGCTCGTGTTCGTCGTCGAACAGACCGAGGTGACCGAACTGTTCTCGGCCGGCTCCGAGGTGGCCTTCCAAGTGAAGCAGCTCGGCCGGTACGTGAGCGGACTGGCCGAAGGGGCCGGATCGGATCGCCTGGTGGCGTTGTTCAGTGCCGGCATCGTTTCGGTAGTTGACGGGTCGGTCAGTTCGGGCCGCGTGATTCGCGACCGCGCCGGTCTTCTGCGGGCGGTCACAGCCGCCTGAGAGTCACCCGGATTCGGACGCCCGTTCTCGACCCGCGCTACTCGCCGCACAGATGCTCGGCCAACCGGGCGTACGTGGTGGGAGTGACCGACCCGAGCCCAACCCGGGAGACGCCGAGACCGGCGATGGCTCGCACCGTGGCCGCCACCTCGGCCGGCTCGCCGAACAACCCGGCCGAGACGCTGCCCTCGAGTTTCTGGCGGAGGACGCCCACCACGGGCTCAGCGCCGCAGCCCACGGTGAGGAATAGTCCGATCACCGCGTCGGGCCGGAGGTCTCGCACTTGGCTGATCCGCCTGGTCACGTGGTCGAACGTGACCGCGTGCAGGGCGCGGGGATACAACGAGCCCTTGCCGGTGGTGGCGAATCCGGGCAGCTTGACCTCGATCACGTCGGCCAGTGGAGTTAGCGCGGCGGTCGTTCGCGGACCCCCTACCGACACCACGAGTGCGGGCGCGACGGCGACGGCAGGGCCGATCGAAGCGATGTCGACGGAATACCACTCCCCCGAAAACGAGGCGCTACGGGCATCGAACAGAGCCCGCACGATCGTGACCGCCTCGATATAGCGGCCGGCCCGCTCGTTGGCGGTAGGAGGAAACCGCACGCCCATGGCGTTCATCTCGGTCTGGTCCCAACCGGCGCCCAGCCCCGCTTCGAACCGTCCGTGGCTCGCTCGTTGCAGGGTCAGGGCCGCATGGGCGAATTCGACAGGCGACCTCATGAGGTTATTGGCGAAGGCGGTGGCCACCGTGACGGTCGAAGTGGCCAACGCCATTTCCGTGGCTGCGACCCACACATGGGAAACCGTCTGCGCCTCGATGGCGACATGATCGGAGACGGCGACGCCGTCCCACCCTTCGGCTTCGCGCTCCGCCGCCCAGCGACCGGGAGCGGTGCTGTCGTCGAGCAGTGTCGGTATGAAGCGAACGCGGGTCACGGCGGCGTGTCGCTCCTGTTTCAAGGACGCGACAGAGGGGGATCCGGGGGCTTCGGGGCCGCGAATTCGACTTTCGCCTGCGCGAAGGTGACGACCGGACGGGGTTTCGGCACTCGCCGATTATCGCCAGCGTGGCCGGCCTGGCTGTCTTTCCACCACTGGAAGAACAGCCCGCCGATTATGGCCCACAGCAGTGAACCGGCACCGATCTTCATGATCGCGGCGGCGATTTGCTGGTCGCTAATGGCAGAGAACCCGTGCAGGATCCGGGGCGCCAATTCGTAGGTGCGATAAAGCGGCCGGTTGGAGAACGTAAGAAACGAAGCCGGGACGGTGGGCACAATCGATTGCGCGAAAAGGTACATCATTTTGGCCGGAGTACTGAGGCGGGGAAAGCCCTTTTGGCGGTTGATGACCGGAAACCACATGCATAGCGCGGCGGTGAACAACGTGAGATGGATGCTGAAATGAATCAGTTCGTTGTGGAGTCCCTTTTCCATCAGTTTGGGCCAGTGGGTCACGGCGATCAAGGTGTTGAAGATGACCAGGGCCACGATCGGTTTGGTGAAGATCCGGGCCAGAACAGCGATGGGGCGATGGCTCAGAATCCAGCGTTGCAGCCAATCGGGCGTCCCCATCAGCAAGCACGCCGGCGCGATCAGCGTGAACACTGTGTGCTGGATCATGTGGACGAGGAACAAGTACTGCTCGGCCACATCGTGGATGGGGTATTCGGCGAATATCCACAGACTCAGACAACCGGTGACCAGCCATCGACGCTGATGCGAAGTGAGCCCGGGCGCGCCCAGGCGAACCCGCAGCCGGGTGGACGCCCACCAGAAGAACGTCGCCACCGCGCCGATGACCAACCACACCGAGGGATGCGGGTGAAACGACAGATCGACGCGGCCCGCCGCCCCTGCGACAACACCTAGTGGCGTGGTCACCGAAAGCCGCTACTTCAGCCAGGGAAAGAACTTGAACTGCGAGAGCACCACGATGTAGCAGAACAGCGCCAGCACGATGCCGGTGATGAACAGCCGCCGGAAGTAACGCGTATCGAACTTCAAGTGCATGAAGTACGCGCCGACTATGGCGAACTTGATGGCGGCCAGGCCGAGGAGCACGGGGACGGCGCCCGCACCGATGCCCGTGATGTAGCTGACGGCGACCTCGATGCCGGTGAGCACCGACAAGATGATGGCGATGCCGATGTATTGCGCATCTCCGGGATGACCATCGTGGGGGGCACCCAACATGGGGCCCTTGTAGTCCTCATCGGGCAATCGGATTCGGGTGGCGCTCATGGGGCGGGTCCTCAGGTGAACGAAAGGGAACTGTACGGAGACTATTTGATGAGGTAGACGACGGTGAAGATGACAATCCAGACGACGTCGACGAAGTGCCAATACAGACCGACGATCTCGATGACTTCGGCATTGTGCTGGCCCACCTTGCCCCGCCACGACAACAACGTGAGCGTCAACAGCATCAAGATGCCGAGCGTTACGTGCACACCGTGAAAGCCGGTGAGCACGAAGAAGCTCGATCCGAACAGGTTGGTCTTGATCGTCAGGCCTTCACGAATGAACGACGTGAACTCATAGACCTGGCCGCCGATGAAGATCGAACCGAGCAGCGCGGTGACGGCCAGCCAGATGCGGGTGCGGGGGCCATCGCCACGGCGACACGCAGAGAGCGCCAGCACCATGGTGAGCGAACTCATTAGCAGCACGAAGCTCGACAGCGACGTATAGGGGATGTCGAAGATCTGTTTCGGCTGCGGGCCCGACACGCTGCGACCCTTGTACACGAGGTACGTCGAGATCAGGGCACCGAACAGCAGGCATTCGCTGCCCAGAAACACCCACATGCCGAGCTTCTCGTTCGACACGCCCGTCGCCGTCTGATGGCCGCCGTGAGCGTCACCGTGGGCGCCGCCATGCTCATCGAGGCCCGCTACATCTGATGCGTGGCCGGTCCCATCATCGTGGGAGTGATCGTCGTGGGAGGGGCCATGAGCCAGACCAGTGGTGTCAACCGTCGCGGTGCTCATGAGTGGTTTTCCTCTCCAGCCGACGCGCTGAGCGCCGGGAGATCTCCGGCGCCCACGGCGACCGGATCGAGCGAGTGGTCTTGATCATCGGGTCCGAGTGAATCAGGTCCGTGGTCACCAGGGCCCTGGTCACCAGGGCCATGATCAGCCCCGTGATCGTCGTGGGGAGCGGCGCTCGGCTCGAACGTCCAAGCGTAAATTCCGGCGAGGATGGCGAGAATACCGATACCCGAGAATGCGTAGGCCCGGTAGATCATGCCGTAGGCGAAGATGGGCAGGCCGAGCGACGCGACCATCGGGAAGTACGACGGGCTGGGCATATGAATACTGGCCGGATCGACGAAATCGTGAGCTAGCACCTGCTCGGCGGTCGCCACCCGGATCATGCGATGAGTCTCGGGGTCTTCGGCGTATTTGCGATGCCAGAACTCATCGATCGAATGCACCTGTGGAACTTCGTCGAAGTTCCACGGCTTGGGCGGGCTATCGGTCATCCACTCGACGGTACGGGCGTCCCACGGATCGGCACCGGCAGGCTCACCGGACTTGAAGGTTTTCCAGAGATTGAGCATGAATACAAGGACCGAGAGCGCAATGACGAAGGCGCCGATGGTTTCGACCATGTTCCAGAAGTCGAACCCCATCCCCTTGTCGTAGCGGTACATGCGCCGGGGCTGACCTTGCAATCCGACGATGTGCATCGGAAAGAAGGTCATGTGCATGCCGATGATCATGAGCCAGAAATGCCACTTACCGAGCTTCTCGTTGAGGAGCCGGCCGAATACCTTGGGCCACCAGTAGTA
>JANYDT010000110.1 GCA_025359845.1 Acidimicrobiia bacterium | reverse complement strand
TTAGCTCGATCTCGAAAGTCAGCCGTAACACCTGGAGACGATGTCACCGATATGGTGTCTGAAAATGCGTCATAAACTACATCTGCTTCCGCGACTCCTAATTCAGTTTGGACTGTTCGCAATTCACTTGCGCGTTAAGCCTTGTTCGTAGCGGCTCGTCGTACTGTCAGGGACGCTCCATCTCGCAAAACTCGCTGTCCTTCGGCTGCGAACGATGGCTCGACAATCAGCGTGCCGGAGGTTGCCTGACCTGGATCTATTTGAAAATCGACGAATGCCTCGGGGTTTGAAGTTCGGAAGGCATTCGCGAACGTGACAAGATGATCCTGCCGAATTAGTAAAGCCCGTGCCTCGCCCGCGGAGATTCCTCTCATTCGTGCTATCTCGCCGATCGCAGCGGAGGAGTCATCGCTACCTTTCGCGGGAACCCCCGGAACAGTCACCGTAGGGCCAGGGGTAGTTCTATTGTCGCTCTGCGCCTGACTCTGGATGGCGTTGGCGCCGAACAGTGCCGCAATGCTCAGTATTGCTGTTCGTTTCTTCATCGGTTTCCTTCTAATTAATATAGAGGACCCCGGGACATGATGGACCAGGGACATGAATGGGCCCCGAGTGCGCTTGCCTAGATCCATGATCATATTGCTCGCTGGCGGAGATTGCAACGAATTTCTAGAAGATTGTCTAGCGAGCTAGAGCCCTAGACGGGTGTGAGGAGCAGAGTCTGCGTGTGGGACTCCTCAGAGTCGGATATTTTAACTAATTTCACCGGATTTAAACGACTTTCGCAGTCGATGACTGGCTTGAGGCGCGCTAGTTTCGGAGTCGTCGGCAACGTCTGCGGTGTTGTGAACTTTGTGACCCTCGACTCGTCAACGAATGAAGTTGGGTGAAGAAGCCGTGTCCGCCAGATCTGGGCGCCTGCGTGGACCGGCGAGTCCGGTGCGTCGCCGAGTCGCGTTTCAGAGACTGATGCACCCTTCGTAACGAGTGCGCCACTTGACTGCGGCGACGAAGTCGTGGTGGTGAGCGATCGCTTGGCGGGCTGAGGGTGGTTCCAGGTCCGCGGGATCATTTGGGTGACACCGAGACCTGTAGGTCGGTCTCGGACCGAGCTCACCCGCGCGGCGCCGACACCGCACCGGGTACGCATGAAGAACGCTACCTTCTCCGGCGGGTGATCGCCGTAGTCGGTCTGACGGCCCCGCTCCACACGCACATGGGTCTTGACCCGTTCGCCAGCAACGAACACCTCCGTACCACCCACACCCAGAGGGCGTCAACATGGGCGCCGACATGACGCCACGGCACTACGGAACGACGACGGCGCGGCCGCTCACCTTGCCTTCGTGGAGGTCGTGATACGCCTTGACAGCGTCGTCCAAGGAGTACGTCGTGTACTCGGCTTTCACGAGACCGCGAGCGGCGAGGTTGAACAACTCGACGAGTTCGGGCCGCGACCCCCAGTAGGTGGTCTGCAGGCTCACCTCGTACGGCTGGGAAAAGAACGAGAACGGCACGACGCCACCGGCGATGCCCACGATCGTGACATCGCCGAGCGGTCGCGCGCTGGCGCGGGCCAAGTTGATGGTCGTCTCCGAGCCAACGAAGTCGAGCACCACGTCGGCACCGCGGCCGCCGGTGAGATCCTTGATCGCCTCAACGGCCCCCTCACCGGACGTCACCAGATGGTCAGCGCCGAAGCGCTTGGCGAGATCGAGCGCGTCGGCCTTCATGTCGATGGCGATGATGGTGGCCGCCGTGGTCGCCTTCACGATCTGCACGGCCAAGTGGCCGAGGCCCCCGACGCCGATCACCATCACGATTGACGACGGTGTCATCTTCGGCCACGATCGGGCAACGGCGTGGTACGGGGTGAGCCCGGCGTCGGTCAGGGGCGCGGCCGTCGCCGCATCAAGATTGCCCGGCAGCGGCACGAGCAGGCGCTCGGCCGGCACCAGGAGATAGTCGGCCATGCCGCCATCGAGACCGAGTCCACCGCCACCACCGGGCACCGGGGCGGCAGCCAGGTTCTCGCAGTAGGTCTCCACGCCGAGCCGGCAGCGCCCGCAAGTCCCACAGCCCCATGCTCCGTACACCGCCACCGGGTCGCCTTCCTTCACGGTCGTCACGCCGCTGCCGATCGAGTCGACCCATCCGGCGTTCTCGTGGCCGAGCGTGAACGGCGGCGCCCACGGCAAGGCCGCGCCGTCGAAGTCGTACATCAGATGCAGGTCGGAATGGCACGCGCCGGCACCACCGACCTTGATGACCACCTGGCCGGGGCCGGGTGTCGGCTTTGGCACTTCGACGAGCTCGGGATCGCTCTTCCAGTTCATCAGTCGCAACGCACGCATGGCGCACCTCGTTTTTCTAGGGTTTCGGGATCGTCCGTACCGATGACGTTAGCAAGAGGATGGCTTTGTTCAGAGTGAAGGGCGGAGGCCGAACAACTCGGCGAGTTCGGCCGCGGCCCGGCCAAAGACGGTGCTGTGATCGACGAGCCGCAGACGAGCATCACGGATTCTGACCTGGGCGTTGGTCGCGTCGACGTACCAAAGCTCGTCGAGTTGCAGTCCGGTCAGTTCGACGACCCTGGCGTAGTCGGCGACCTTCGCGTCTTCGTCTTCGTTCGGCGAAAGGATCTCTACCGCCACCGACGCGTGGAGCAGAGCCGAGCCCGAGGCGCCCGGTTCTACGACCGTGACATCGGGAATCAGGTATGCAATCACGTCACCTTTGAGCTTGCCCAAGTTGGCTGGACCGATCGCCTTCAATCCTTTGTCGCGGGCGAGCTCGAGCATCACGGCGCCGACTCGCAGTTGGATATCGGCATGGTCGACGCTCGGTGCCGGCGCCATGTGGTACACCCCGTCTATCTCGTAGTCATACAAATCCCAACCGCGGGCGCGACGCTCGGCAAGCATGTCGTCGACCATGTCGTCGGGCGCTAAGAGGGTGCGCATGGCCGCGAGGTTACCCGCCCCTCGCGCGCAATAACGGTCTCGTTGCGGCGGTGAGGCTCTAACGCGCCTCATCGATGACACTCTGAGTCCTGGCCGCCGCTGGGTCCGGTCATGGACGTTGCAGGACCGGTCGGTCAGGTTCGCCAGAGTTCGAGGTCGACAGCGCCGCTCAGTACGGCGAACACCTGCAGGCGGGGCCCTTCGGTTTGGCGGCTGATGTGGCCCTGACCGGTGAGGTCGTCGGCGAGGAGGAGGTCGCCCGGTCCGAAGGTTCGCTTCTCCCCGACGCCGACTTCGATCTCGGTTCGGCCCCGCACATGGATGACGAGCTGGCGCCGTGGCGCGACGTGGAAGTCGTACACGTCGGGGCCGGCCTCGGAGGTATCGCGCACGAAGATGGATTCCACAAGTATCGGCCCGGACATGGCGCCGAGGTCCGTGACGTTCAGCGGCAGATCGAGATCTTCGAAGTGGGATCGTTCGTCGCCACCGGTGTAGATGCGGGTGACCAGCATCGGTTCAGCCGACGAGTTGGAGGCGTTCGCCCTTTGCGTTGGCCGGCGCGTGGCCCACGTCCTCGGGTCCGAAAACGCGGGTCCAGCAGGCGAACTCGAGGAGCACGCCGTCGGGGTCGCGGAAATACACCGACCGCACGAACACCCCGTCGTGCATCTCTTTGGCCACCGTTCCTACGCTGTCGTCGTGGTTCAACACGGCGCTCACCTTGACGCCCTTGTCCTTGAGTTTCTGGACATAGTCGTCGAAGCGGTCGACCGGCACATCGAAGGCCACGTGGTTCATCGAGCCATGCGCCGACACGATGCTCCCACCGCCAGGCATATCGCGGGCAGAGGCGATGCCGGGCGCGGCCATCGGCGCATCGGGAAACCAGAAGAACGCCAGCGAGTCGCCATTGCCGCAGTCGAAGAAGAAGTGCTGGGCCCCGCCCGGGATCTCCAGAGTCTTGATGAGCGGCATGCCCAGCACGTTCGTGTAGAAGTCAACGGTTCGGGCCATGTCGCTGCACACCAGCGCCAGATGGTTGATGCCTTTGAGTTCGAATGCGGTGTTGCTACCCATGGGACGACCTCCGAAATCGTTGAACCTGATCCATCTAGGATAGCTCGGATGACCCGTACCCGGCAGATCCCGCGTCGCGATGCCCCCGAGAGCGTGGTTCCGATCTACCAGCGACTGTTCGGCGATCGCGACCCGGTGGCCGAACCGGGCACTGCGACCGGCACCCCGGGCAACTGGTGGACGGTCTTCGCCCAAACTCCCGAATTGCTCGATCACATGGTGGCGGGGTTCGCGCTGTTCTCCAGCCCGACTCGAGAGCTCCCGGCCGACCTGCGGGAGCTGGCCCTCACCCGCACGGGGTTTGCGGCTGGGAGCCAGTTCGTGTTCAGCCAACACTGCAAGGCCGCTCGGCGGGCCGGAGTGACCGAAGAACAGGTCAACGCCATCCCGGCCTGGGCCGTGGCCGACGTGTGGTCGCCTCGGCAACGAACGGTGCTGGCCTATGTCGACGAGATCGTGCTGGGACAGGGCAGGGTGCAAGACGCCACGTTTGCGGCATTGACCGCGGAACTCAGCGAGACCGCAGTGATCGAACTCACCTACGCGGTGGCCAGCTACCAGCTGCACGCCACGATGTGTCGGGCCCTGCGCCTCGAATTCGACGACGTCGATGAGCGCATCGTCGAGATCGCCGCCCCCGCCGGTGCCGATCAGGACGTGATGAGAACGATCTCGATGCGCTCACTGTGAAGATGTGCGCACCGGCAAACCCTGAGGCGTCGTTCCAGACCTTCGCCGGTGAAGACCGCCTCGTTCTCGATGGCGGTCGCTGCGTCTACTCCTGACACCACCGCAACCACGTCTGGGGCCGACCGCACCTCTGCGCGTAGAGTCAGGCCCGAGTTCATGACGCCCGAGAAGGAGCGTCCCGATAGGAGGATTGCGTGAGCACCGAGTTCTGTCTCGTCGAGAAGGCCAACCACATCATGACGGTCAGGGTCAATCGCCCTGACCGCTTGAACGCGCTCCACCCTCCGGCCAACGCCGAATTGGGTCGTGTGTTCGACGAGTTCAACGGCGATGACGACCTGTGGGTCGCGATCATCACCGGTGAGGGCCGAGGGTTCAGCGCCGGCAACGACCTGCGCTACCAGGCCGAGGGCGGACAGCGCGTGCCGACGCCGAGCGGATTTGCCGGGCTCACATCGCGCTGGGACATGACCAAGCCCGTCATCGCCGCGGTGAACGGTGTGGCCATGGGCGGAGGATTCGAGATCGCGCTCGCCTGCGATCTGATCATCGCGTCTGACAAGGCGATGTTCGCCCTACCCGAGCCCAAGGTGGGCCTGGCCGCGTTGGCTGGCGGACTCAACCGGCTGCCGCGCCATATCGGCTCGAAGCGAGCGCTCGGCATGATCCTCACCGGCCGCCACGTGTCGGCCCAGGAAGGCTATGAACTCGGTTTCGTCACGGCCGTCGTGCCCCACGACGAACTCATGGCGCGCACCCTCGAATGGGCACAGCTGATCCTCGCGTGCTCGCCCCTGTCGATACGCGCCAGCAAGGACGTCGTGTACCGCAGCCTCGACACTGCTTCGCTGCGCGAATCGATGGAGGCCGACTACGAGTCGGTGCGCCAGCTCGTGAAGAGCGAGGACTTCATCGAGGGGCCGAAGGCCTTCGCCGAGAAGCGCCAGCCCAACTGGAAGGGCCGTTAACCCCGGACGACGTTAGATCGAAAATCCGGAGTGGTCTAGTAGCTCCCGGGCGAGAACTCGAGGTCGCCGCTGACTAGCGGGACCCTCACTATTACTGCACGCGCGGTGACGTCCATGGTCACCCCGTTGACACCGGATAGGTCCCACTGACGCGGCTCTGCCCCCACGATGCGAAAGGTGCTGAACGTGTTCGGGTCTTCGCGTAGGGGAGCGAGACGCAGATGGAGGCTGCCGTTCACCCATTCGGCGCGGCTCAGGGCCAGCGTCGGGAAGTCGACGCCCACAACCTGGGGGCAGACTCCGACCGGTTCCGCCGAGAGCCGCGACCACATTCCCGGGCCGGCGGCCTCAGCGGCCGCGAGGAACGCGTTGAACTGACCCCTCGGGTGCGCCTCGTTCAAGCCCATGCCCCAGGTGAACTCGCCGCGGCCGGCATCCCAGCTCGGCTCATAGGAGGCCTCGATCGCCGCGACAAGACGCTGCTCGAGCTCGGCGAGCCCCCATTCACGGGCGAGCACCAGTGACGATGCGACGCCACGGCCCGCGGGAAGCGGCAGCTTGGGTGCCGCGTCCAGCCCGGCCGAGGCGCAGGCCGCGTCGAACAGGCGTCGCGAATCCCCGGGCACCTGGGGCGCGGCGTAGAAGGCGGTCGTCAGGGCGGCGCGCACTGGTAGCCGATGGTGCACGTCGATTTGCGGGTCGTAGTAGAAGGTCGTCGTGCTCGGCGCGGAACTACCGCCCAGATCGAGATAGTGCTCCCTGGCGTACGCCCACCACGGCCGGAACGCCTGCTCGTGGAAGTCGCTCCCGTGCCGGTTGTCGTGCAGCCTCAGACCGAGGCCGGCTCCGGCCATTCAGAACGGCCAGATCTTGGTGTTCTCGCAATGGCACCCGATCGGCGCGGCGCTCCACTGCCGACACAGGTGCGCGGCGATCTCCGAATGTGTCCAGGTGAACGAGTGGCCGCCGTCACGGACCATCTCGAACTGGCGGTTCCACCGGTCTTCAGGGTCGATCATCGACCGGATCCCGAGCAGGACGAGGAAGAACCCCTTGTAGAAGAGCATGCCGTCGGCGGCGATCGGATCGATCTGCACACCCCACGGCTCGATGCCGTTCGCCGTCCAGCCCGGCACGTCATAGCTGCCCCACAAGTCTCGGGGGATGAAGGGTCGGTACTCATCGGGGTAGCGGGCCTGATCGGGATCGTGACCGAACTGGGTCAACCAGTCGGCGGCCGACCACCAGCGCGTATGGCGCTCGATGAGCTGATCGAGGATTGCGATGTAGCGCTCGGTCCAGGCCGGCGTGCGGTGCGCCATGAGGCCCATCGCGTAGGACGAGTCGACGAGATCGAAGCGATGCCAGCTCGCCATCGGGGGATCGGACCGGTCATCCCAGTGCGGATGCGGTCGACCGTCGCGATCCCAGTTGTCGGGCGTTCGGACCTTCCGGTCGAGGTAGCGCAGCCACCCGAGCGATCGTTGCGAAAGCATCACGAACGGAACTGTACCCAGCCCGTGACCACGTTCTTTGCGAGTTGGCCGAAATGCGATATTCGAGGTGGCGTCACACAGGAAGAATGGGCTTTGCATCCGGCGGGTAGGTGGTGAATTGGCGTCCGTCAGGGTTGGTAATGTAGAGGGTGCCGTCGGGGTCCATTCGCATGTGCCATCCGGTGCCATGACCGTGGTGGTGATGGTCGTAGTGGCACAGCAGGATGGTGTTGGCGGGGTTGGTCGGTCCGCCCTTTTCCCAGGGCACGGCATGGTGCGCATCACAGTATTCAGGTCCTCGTTCGCAGCCGGGGAAGCGGCAATGTTGGTCTCGTAGGACGAGGGCCGTGAACAGGGCGGGCGAGATGGTGCGGGTCGACCGCCCAAAGTCGACGATGCTGGAGGCGCCTCTGGTGATGACGCGGTGGATGTTGCAGTCGCACAGGATGCGCCGCATCGTCTGGGGATTGAGGGGTGTGGAGTCGAGCAGCTGTCCTTGCCCGCGGCCTTCGAGTTGCGCGAGGTCGATGGTGACGTTCACGTGGGGTCGGTGCCGTCCACCTACTGCGGTGGTCTGGTGGGTGAGGTAGAAGTTGAGGATCTCGTTGAGGGCGGCGGCGTTGGCGGCACCGCGTGCCAGGGTCGGATCGGCGGGCCGGGCCAGCAGCAACGCTTTTTCGACGAGGGCACCAGCTGCGGTGTTGAGCGTGCCGGTGATATGCCAGCGGCCGTTGAACGTCTGGTTGACACAGACATTCTGGGCCGGCTCAGGTGGTTCGGGTCCGTCGGTGACGGCGTCGATGGTGGCCACCCATTTGGTCATGAACTGGGCGGTTTCGCGCACCGTGGCGCCAACGAGCAGCGGCACCACGACGGCTTCGTCGACGACGAAGAGTTTCACGGTGTCGTTCGTGAGGTTGGCCACGATGGCCTGGATCTGGCTGTGGGACAACCCGCCGGTGAGCCACGCTTGGCAGGTGGCGGGCAGGTACCGCAACAGGACGCCTTGGCGGCACATCGCTCGCGCCGTTTTTGGACCCATAGCCGCGTGCCTATTGAGCCATGACACCATGTTAGGGGCGTTATCGATGCCGTAGCCACCGGAGGCGTCGAAGTCGGCGACCGCGTTGGTTATCTTGGCCGTGAGCCGATCGAGACATTGGATTGCTTGGCACAACTGGGGGCCGTCAAGGCCGAGCTCGAGAGTTTCAATGTCCCTCTTGAGGTGGACAACACTCGTAGTTGTCATACGAACAAGAGTACGTTAATTGAACCTAAATGTCTAAGGTGTAATTGAACTATTTTCTATCTATTTGAAGGAGGTCGCAAGCCCATGTGGCGAGACTGGAACAAGACCGCGGGCCAGGCGAAGTTCGAGGGGGGTGATCTTGGATCGCGGTGAGGACCATCCGAACATGGTTTGCTGTGTGGCGTTGGGGAAGGTCCCCGACCGATCCGAACCACGAGGACTCGAATGACCGCAACCGACGACGAACATGCCGCGGTCGGGGGCTCTGCGGACGCGCCCGAACTCGCCGCGCAGCTGGCCGATGCGCTGGCTTTGCAGACGGCGACGAGCGAGGTGCTGCGCCTCATCTGCACCTTCCCGGGTGATCTGCGCACCGTGCTCAACGGCATCCTCGAACGCGCGGTCGCCCTGTGTGACGCAGACCTTGCTACCGTTTTGCTGCGCGAAGGCGATGTTCTGAAGGTCGGTGCCGAGCACGACTTCGCCGAGATCGTCGGCTTGGAGGTCCCCATCGAACATGTCCTGCTCCGGCGCTCGTTCGCCGAGGAACGCCAGGTGCTCTTGTATGACGACCTGCAGGAGTTCGAAGTGCCCCGGCCCGAACACCTGGAGCGCGGGATCCGAGCCGGCGCGCGAAGCGGCCTCAACGTGCCGTTGCTCACCGATGGGGAGTGGGTCGGCACCGTCGTGCTGCTTCGCCGCGAGGTCCGCCCGTTCGACGAGGCCCACGGCGTGATTCTGCTCGCGTTCGCCGACCAAGTGTCGCTCGCCGTGGCGAATACGAGGCTGTTCACCAACCTCGACCAAGCACTGGAGCGGCAGACGGCGATGACCGACGTGCACGACGCGGTGAGCACCGCTCGGACCGACTTGCAGCCGGTGTTCGACGCGGTGACCCATCACGCCTTTCGACTGTGTGAGAGCGATACCGCCGTGCTCATGGCCCGCAACGGCGACCGACTCGAGATGGTCGCGTCTCAGTTGAGTCCCTTCGCCCGGGTGGCCGTGGGCCCACAGATCGGGCGCACCCTCCCCATCGATCCGAGATCTTTCGCCCCCAGTGAGGCTGCCTTTACCGGCCGTCCCGTCCATATCCGCAACTGGGACGACCTCCCCCACGATCAGTACCCGAAGAGCGTTCTACGTGGATCCGGCCTGAAGAGCACCTTGCAATTGCCGCTGCTGCGCAACAACGAAGTGGTGGGCGTGCTCGGCTTCACCCGCGCCGCCGTTGGTGGTTACGGAGATTCCGAGGTTTCGCTCCTCCAGACGTTTGCCAACCAGGCTGCGATTGCCGTCGACAACGCTCGGCTCCTGCGCGAGATCGAGCAGCGCAACAACGACTTGTCGGAGTCGCTCGAACTTCAGACCGCGACAAGCGACGTGTTGCGCTTGATCAGCGCCAACCCTGGCGATCTCCGCACAGTGTTGGAGGGCATCTTGGAGAAGGCGGCCTCGCTCTGTGACGCCGAGTCAGGCACGGTCCTGTTATGCAGGGAAGACGTGCTGGGAGTCCGGTCGACCTTCGGCGAGGGGGCCGCCGGTCTGGCCGGTTTCGAGGCGCCGGTGAGTGACCTGGGGCTGATCGCTGCGTCTCGCAACCGGCGTCCTCGATTCCTGGATGACTTCATGCAGCTGCGCGATCCACTTGGTATTCGCATCGGACGCCAGTTCAACATCCGGAGCTGGGTGAGCATCGCGCTCGTCCAGGACGAGGAGTGGATCGGCAACATCGTCCTCTTCCGCCACGAGGTGCGCCCGTTCGATGCCGCTCAGGGCACGATCCTGCAGGCCTTCGCCGAGCAGGCGGCCATTGCCATCACCAACGCCAATCTGTTCACGCAGTTGGAGGAGCAGACGCGTATCGCCGATGAGGCGAACGCCGCGAAAGGGTCGTTCCTCGCCACCATGAGCCACGAGATCCGCACGCCGATGAACGCGGTGATCGGCATGAGCGGGCTGCTGCTCGACACCGACCTGGCGCCCCGTCAGCGCGAGTTCGCCGAGATCATCCGGTCGAGTGGCGAGTCGCTGCTCGGCATCATCAACGACATTCTCGACTTCTCCAAGATCGATGCCGGCCGCCTCGAGCTCGAACAGCACCCGTTCGATCTGCGGGCCTGCATCGAGTCGGCCTTCGATCTCGTGACCGAACCGGCTGCCAGCAAGGGGCTCGAGCTCGCGTTCCTGATCGACCCTGCGGTGCCGGCGGGTCTCGACGGTGACGTCACCCGCTTCCGGCAGGTGCTCGTGAACCTGCTCGCCAACGCGGTCAAGTTCACTGACACGGGCGAGGTGGTGCTCACCGCGGAGCCCGGCGACGGCCCCGGGGTCTGGCACTTCGCGGTGCGCGACACCGGCATCGGCATTCCCGCCGATCGCGCCCATCGGCTGTTCGAGGAGTTCAGCCAGCTCGACTCCTCCACCACCCGCAAGTACGGCGGCACAGGCCTTGGCCTTGCGGTGAGTAAGCGCCTCGCCGAGTTGATGGGCGGTACGATGTGGGTAGAGAGCGACGCCGATCCAACCGCCGCCGATCGCGGTTCCACGTTCCACTTCACGATCACGGCAGAAGCCGCCGAGGTGCCGTCGCGGGCCTCCGCGTCGGGCGTACCGAGCGAGCTGACCGGCAAGCACGTGCTCGTAGTCGACGACAACACCATCAACCGCCGCATACTCGACCTGCAGACCGAAGCGTGGGGGCTGCACAGCCAATCGACAGCCACGGGCACCGATGCGCTGGCGATCGTGGAACGCGGCGACCAGTTCGACATTGCCATCCTCGACATGCACATGCCCGCGATGGACGGCGTCGAGTTGGCTCACCGTCTGCGGGCGCTGCGCCCCGAACTGCCGCTCGTGCTCTACACGTCGCTCGGAGCCGCCGACGAGCTCAACCCGGTGTTCGCGGCGGTGTTGGCCAAGCCGGTGAAACAGTCGCAGCTGTTCGACGTCTTGGTGTCGCTGCTGTCGAGCGGCGGGGACGGAAGGGGCGGGCGCTCGACCGTGCCCGACGGTCCGACAGCGGCGCTGGGCGAGCGCCATCCCCTGCGCATCCTGCTGGCCGAGGACAACACGGTGAACCAGCAGATCGCACTACTGGTACTCGAATCGATGGGGTACCGAGCCGACGTGGCCGCCAACGGCCTCGAAGCCGTCGAGGCCGTCACAAACCTGCCGTACGACCTCGTGCTGATGGACGTGCAGATGCCCGAGATGGACGGCCTCGAGGCCACCCGCCGTATCCGCACGGGACGGCCTGCGGCCGGGCAGCCGCGCATCGTCGCCATGACGGCCAATGCCATGCAGGGCGACCGAGAGGCGTGCATGGCCGCCGGGATGGAGGGCTACCTGGCCAAGCCGATTCGTCCCGACGAGCTGGCCGCCGCGCTGGCCGCGACGCCGCCGGTCGTTGCGGGCTCGGATGGCCTCGGTGCCGCCAGCTCGATTGGCGCCCTTGCACCGGCCCTCGACGAGGCGCCAGTGACGGCGACGGTGCTTGACCCCGCCGCCCTCCTCCGCCTGCGCAGCATCGCCCCCAGCGATGAAGCGATGGCCCGGTTGGTCGCGGCGTTTCTCGACAACGGCGCGTCCCTGGTGGCCAAGCTCACCGACGCGGCGGCGACCGTCGACCTCGACGGGCTCCGCCGGCAATCGCACACGCTCAAGTCGAACGCGGCCAGCTTCGGCGCCACCGATCTGTCCGAACTCTGCGCCGCGCTCGAAACGCAGACCAGGGCCGGCGACCTGAGTGGAGCGCTCGACCTCGTGACCCGTATCGCCGCTGCCTTCGACCGTGCGCGCGAGGCCCTGCGCCCGGCCGCCGACGGACCAACCCGGTAGATCGTAGGATTCCACCGATGAGCGAAGCCTCACTCTCCTACTTGAGCGAAGACGAATTCACCGCGTACGAACTCGCCAGTCCAGAACGGCATGAGTTCGTCGACGGAGTCACTCGAGCCATTACGCGCGCTCGGAACCCCCGGACCGCAGCTGCACATCACGTGCCCGACGACAACCACCATCAGCGTTGACGACATCTTCGCGTGAGATGGCCAGGGTGAGCGCCGTCATTCTGGTTGTCGATGACGATCCCCTCAACCGCACGATGCTCTCGATGTCGCTGGGCAACGAGGGCCATCACGTGCTGGAGGCGGGCAACGGCCACGAGGCTATTGCCACGCTCAGTGAACACGCGATCGATTTGGTGCTCACCGACATCGAGATGCCTGCGATGGACGGCTACGGCCTGCTCAACCACCGCGCCGGCGACGACCGGTTGAAGGCGATCCCGTTCATCGTGATCTCGGGTGTCGACGAGATGGAGTCGATCATCGCGTGCATCAAACTCGGCGCCGAGGACTACCTGCCCAAGCCGTTCGACCCCGTACTCCTTCATGCCCGCGTCGGCGCCTGCGTCGAGAAGAAGCGCATGACCGATGAGCTGCGCGAACTGAACGCACACCTCGCTGAGCGCGTCGAAGAAAAGGTCCGCGAAGTCGAACGGCTCAACATGCTGCGTCGGTTCGTCACCCCGCAGCTCGCCGAGGCGATCGCGTCGGGCGGCGAGGCGATCCTGGCCAGTCATCGTCGCGAGATCACGGTGCTGTTCTGCGATCTGCGCGGTTTCACCGCCTTTTCCGAGACGGCCGAGCCCGAGGAGGTCATGGATGTGCTGCGCGAGTTCCACCACGCGGTAGGACCGATGATCTTCGAGTACCAGGGCACCATCGCCCAGTTCACCGGCGACGGGATGCTCGTGTTCTTCAACGACCCGGTGCCGCTCGACGAACCGGCCTGGCATGCCGTTCGCTTGGCCATCGCCATGCGGGACCGCACCGCCGAGTTGTCACGGCAGTGGCGCCGTCGCGGCCACGAGCTCACGCTCGGGATCGGCATTGCGGTCGGTTTCGCCACCTGTGGCGAGATCGGCTTCGAGGGCCGTACCGAGTACACCGCGATCGGGACGGTGGTGAACCTCGCCGCCTGAGTCTGCGCGATCGCGCCCGGCGGCCAGATCCTGGTGACGCATCGGGTGCACGCGGTAGTCGAGGACCGAGTGAAGTCAAACGATCTCGGCCTCACCGAGTTCAAGGGCCTCACCCGCCCCGTCCCCATCTTCGAGGTCGCCGCGTTGGTTTGAGATGGGCAACGCGATGGGCCGTTCGAAGGCGTACACCGCCCCTTGCAGAAGTCGCACATCGGTGCTGGCGCTACTGAAACTCACGGGCGAGTACCAATTGGGGGGGTGCTCGTGGTCGAGGAGGCCGGCCATCTTCAATGTTTGGGCCACGAGCTGCGCGCAGAACATGCGGGCCTGACCGCTGTCTTGGCCCAGCAGACGACCGCGGAGGTAGTCGACCACCATCGTCTCGTGGCTCCCGAACGGGATGCCGTCGAGCTTCTTCATCACGTCCGTAACCGACTGTTCGAAGGCCGGCGTGCGCTTCCAGATCATCGGCCGGTAGTAGGCCGTCATACCGAGACCGGTCATCCTGCGCAGCACCGTCCGGGCATCGCCGAGCTGGGCGCCACTGTGGGCCGTGTGCGAGATCGGGTCGATCGGGGTGACGTGGGTCTCGGGGTCGGCGATGGGGTATTGCGTGGCCTCCTGCCACAGCAACGGCGGTCGGGTAGCGTCGGGTCTGATCAGCATCGCCGTGTGCGAGTACGGGCCGCCGGTCACCGCCTGGATGAGATCACCCAGTCCGTCGTTGTCGGAGAACAGGACGAGGTCGCCCGTACCGATCTGCTTGGCAAGGTCGTCCCAGGCGACGGACGGGACGGGAGGGATGACAGGCACGGCTGACTCCGATCGAAGGCATTTGGTGTGACGCGACTACCGTAGCCACAGAAATCCCATGGAAACCGTCCTGTCCGAAACCGAGTCAGACACTGTCTGGTTCGTGTTCACCGACATCGAGGGTTCGACGACGCGCTGGGAGCGGTTCCCGGACGAGATGCGGGGGGCGCTGGCCACCCACGATCGGATATTGGTCGACACTATGGAGCGCCACGAGGGACGAGTTTTCAAGCACACCGGTGACGGAATGGTGGCCGCCTTCGAAAGCGCGTCGTCGGCGATCGCAGCAACCGTGGCCAGTCAGCTCGCGCTGACACGGGAGCCCTTCGAGGCCGTCGACGGCCTTCGAGTCCGGATGGGGGTACACGGCGGCCCGGCTCAGGCCCGCGGGGACGACTACTTCGGTCCGACCCTCAATCGAGCGGCGCGCATCATGGACATGGGAAACGGTGGTCAGATCGTCGTCAGTGACGAAACCAGGACGGCCTCGGCGAAGCTACCGGCGGTCCCTGACGCCATCCAGTTCCGAGAACTCGGCCTGCACCGCGTGCGAGGTCTTTCTCGCCCGCTGCGGGTGTACCAGGTGTGTCACGACTCGATGCCTGACGTTTCCACACCGATCCGCTCGCTCAATACCGCGTTCAGCAACATCCCGGCGTCGACTCGCACGCTGATCGGCCGCATTGACGAACTGGCCGAACTCGACCGGATCCTCGCGGCACCGGGGCTCGTCACATTGATCGGACCGGGCGGTGTCGGTAAGACGGCGCTGGCGCAACAGGCGGCCCGAGCGGCCATCCATCGATTCCCCGACGGGGCTTGGTTCTGCGACCTTTCCGCCATACGTGACGACTCCGCCGTGCCGGAGGCGGTGGCTCGGGTGCTCGGCATCGATCGGCGAAGCGGCCAGACGATTGTCGAGACCTTGCGCGACGCGATCGCCCCGCGCCATACCCTCTTGATTCTCGACAACTGCGAGCATCTGATTCGGGCCTGTGCCGACTTGGTGAATGGCATCATGGCCGGAACGTCACAGGTCCGGTTTCTGGCCACCAGTCGCCAGCCCATAGGCGTCCCGGGCGAGCGTCGCCTGCGCGTTGCGCCCCTTTCCACCGAAGGCGGCGCGGGTTCGGGCGACGACGCCTTCACGCTCTTCCTCGATCGGGCCGAGGCGATCGGTAATCCGGTCGCCCGCTCGGTCGTCAACGATGCCGCGGTGACCCGCATCTGCCAGCAGGTCGACGGACTGCCGCTCGCGATCGAACTGGCGGCGGCGCGCACGTCGGTGCTGAGCGTCATCGAACTGGCCGAGCGCCTCGATCAGCGCATGCGGCTGTTGCGCCGCTCGGCGGGCCGCGATGATGATCGGCATCGAACGCTCGAGGCGACTCTCGACTGGAGCCATGGGCTCCTGGGGCCAAAGGAGCAGGAGCTGTTCGCGGTGCTCGGCGCGTTTGAGGGGGGCTTCGATCTCGAGGCCGTCGTAGCGGTCGCGGCGATGGACGAGTTCGATGTGCTCGACCTCGTCGCCAGTCTCGGCGCGAAGTCGATGGTCGAAGCGGGGGCCGGTGAAGGAGAGGGGCCGACTCGGTATCGCTTGTTGGAAACCGTACGCGAGTACGCGGTGGGCCGCTTGGCGGTCCGCGATGATCGGGCCGAGGTGCAGCGTCGCCACGCTGCGCATTTCACCGATCTCGTGCGGCGGGCCCGGTCACGGCTGAACGGCGACGACGAGCGAGCCTGGCTTCTTCGGCTTCGACTCGAACTGGCTAATCTGCGACTGTCGTTTCGCTACTGGCTGCAACATGACCCGCCCACCGCCGCGCTCATGCCCCTCTCGCTGTGGCCGTTCTGGACGTCGCAGCTGTTGAGCGACGAAGGCGTGCGCTGGCTGACCGACGCTCGTGATGCCCTTGGTCCACACGACCCGCTGCTGCCCCAAGTGCTCGACGATCTCGCATCGATGGAATGGAATCGCGGCGATAACCGGCAGGCCGAGCGTTCCTGCCTCGACGCCATCGAGAGAGCGCGAGCCGACGGCGTCGAGCCTCGCCCGACCGTCCTCGTACGTCTCGCCAGTATTTGGGCGATGGCGGGTCGCCCCGAAGAAGCCCGAGCCATGTGTCAACATGCGTTGACGCTCATCCGGGCCGACTACGAACCGACCGACAAGGTCGAGATCCTCCCGGCCCTTGGCGCCGTGCTGGCGATCTGCGGTGAAGGCCCATTGGCCGGCCAGTTGTGTGACGAGGGCATCGAGAACGCGCAACGCCGGGGTCCGAGCGCATTGTCGTCGGCCCTCCATAATGCGGCGACCGCATACGCGTTCATCGATGCTCCCAAGGCGGTCGAACTGGCTACCCGGGCCTTGGCCGCGGCCGAATCCATCGGCTCGCGATACGGGGTCGGCAACGCCCTTTTTTCGCTGGGGTTGGCCCAGTTGTTTTGCGGCCAGGCCGATGCCAGTCGACGGAGTTTCGCCGACTGCCTGCCGCGGTTGCGCGATGCGGGAATGCGCAACAGCGCCGTCACGACTATCGAAGCGATCGCGACCCAGTTGGTGACCACATCTCCGGTTGGGGCAGTGGTGCTCGGCGGGGCCGTGGCTCGGCTACGCGGCGAGCTGTCGAGCGCCGGTTCGAAATTGCAGCAACAGTTGGCCAAGCACCAGCGGGCCCGCCTTCAGGGCATGCTCACCGACCAGGCGTTCGAGGAGGCGTGGGACCGCGGGCAGTCACTCTGGTTCGACGCGGCGGTCGACGAGGCGCTGCACCTCGTCGACGAGGCCGAGGACTCAGGCAAGTAGGTATACCGGGGCCGGTCCTAGGTTTTCGACTGACGGTCAAAAACTGGGCCCTGCGGTGGGCGAATCCGGACCGCCTATCGGCGTCGCCATCAACTGACGGCCGCTCACATCAAGGGTGTACATCAGACCCATCGCCGCGCCCAAATGGTCGGGCTCGCCGTTGAAGGCCCGATGCAGCGCCCACAACAGCGCCCGATAGTCGTCGCGGAACTGGGCGCCAAGGCGTCCCGCTTGGGTATCTCGGCTGAGCAGCGTCGCGTCGGGATCATCAATCATGGGCCACACGCCGTCCTCGTCGAAAGGAATCACCTCGCCGCTGTAGTCAAAACCGTGGGCCTTGACGACCAGGCGCCGGCCGTGCACGATCTGCGCGAACCGGAAATAGTGGCCCAACTCGCCATCGCGTGCGCCGTCGCCGGGATGGCGCGGTCCTGAGCCCTCACCTTGATGGCGGATCTCGGCCAGCGCGGCCTGGGCGCCGGCCAGATCGGTGATCGGTCGAAGCGCTCCCGGCGCCGGCCAGCGGGTAACTTGGCGTTCGGCATGACCGAACGTGATCTTGCCGGCGGTGTGCAGGTCGACCAGGCTGCGATCGAGTTGTTCGTAGAACCAACCGATCGTGAATCGATTCTCGACGGGCAGGGCGCCCGCGAGCGCGCCTCGGTGAACAGGTTCGGCCACCACCCTGGCCCGTTCGATGGCCATGAACACGTCGCGGATCTGGGCGATCGAGCAGCGCCGCAGACGGACGACCAGCCCGGCGTTGAGTCCGCCTGGCAACGGTCCGGGAAAGATCGGCACGAAGCCGGGCCGCCCGATATCAGCCGAGAGCCCAAGACTCGTGAGCAGGTTGGCTACGAGCGTCATGTGCAGCATCTCCTCGATCACGACGCTGCGCAGAATGGCGGCGATCTCGACGTTGGTGCCGGGCTTGATGCTGTAAAGGGCGCACAGGTACGGCGGGATGGTGGCGTGCTCTAGTTCGAGGGCGCGCTGCAGGGCCCGTTGCAAGTCGTCGAGCGAGTCGAGGGCCATGTAGCGCGTCGTCGGCAACCAGCGTCGGATCATGTCGCGCTTGGCCCGAGAGAGATCGCGGGTCACCGGCATGTAAGCGGGGTCTTCGATCGGGCGCTCGAACGCCTCGATCAGCAAAGACCGGGCCCGCACGACATCGGCGTAGTCGGCCATGTCGACGATCGGGCGCATGACGGGGTAGAGGTTGGCGTACTGCGTAAAGATGGGTTCGATGTCGCGCAGCCACGTTGGAGCGGCGGGCTCATCAAGGCCCGACCGCACCACGGCATTGAGGAGGTTTGCCGGGTTCTGCACCGAACCTGGCGGCGGCGGCTGCGTTCCCACGCCGTAGGTCACGCAGTAGACCTGGCCATCGATATAGCCCCGCGGGTGGCCCGGGTCGGAAGCCGTCAGGCTCACGTCGATTTTCCCGTTGGCGTCGGTGGTCACTGTGGGCGGAAAGGCGAGAGCGTTCGGGGTGGAGACGGGTGGACCTTCGCCTTCAATCGTCGAAGCGTCGAGCGCGAGTGACACCGGTTGGTGGGCGAACGGCGCGCCGAAGCGCGTGACATGGATCGTGGTCGACAACGTGTCGCCCGGATCGAACCGGAACACGTTTTCGTCGGCCCGCAACCACACCCCGTCGGGCGCCTCGCCGAGCACGACCGACCCGCCCACCACGAGGGCGATGGGAGTGGCCGCCGCTTGCATCGCATGGGCCGGTTCGAGGGGCACGGTCACGACGCCGCTCGTGGTCTCGTACCAACTCGGGTCGCGGTAGGCGATTGCGGCGAGCAGTACCGGCGGGGCTCCGTCGGGCAGCAACGCCACGAACGCATCGCCCACGTCCTTCATCGGGCCGCCCGGCGCAGTGACGGCGAAGCTGTTGCCGAGGTCGACGACCAGCGAATTGCCATCGACTATGGCCGACGCGCTGTTGGACACGATTGTGGCTCCGGGGGCCGGCTCCAACCGCCGGCCTGCGACGAACCTCCGCGGTTCATTCCGTGGCGCGACGGCGATGCAGCCACTGATGCGGCCGAGTTTGAAGTCGGCGCTCGTGTCGTTGTCGTCATATCCGTCGACGATCAAGCGCACGCTCAGCGCGGCCGAGTCGCCGGCGGCGGTGAACGCGGCGCGTAGTTCGTTGATGGCACGCGACTCGTTCCCGTCGCCCCAATCGACCGGGTCGAGCACGCTTTGGTACAGCGCGCACGCCTCGGCATCGCCGCGGCCGTTCGGGACGCGCATCCAAAAGTCGGCCATGCCTGTGGGCAGGAACGGGCCGGAAAACCCAAGTCGCTGGTCGCCCACCCGCATTTCGAAACCCCAGATCGCCGGGATCATTTGCTGCTGCGTGTCAAGGTCGACCAGCTTGGCCGCCACCCGATCGGCGGCCCCGCGGATCGCCATACCAACCACCGGATCAAGCTGAGCGTCGCGGCACAGGCTTTGGTCGCCGTAGACCGCCGCCGTTATGGAGACATGAGGAAATCGGAATGACCCGGTACCGCCGGGGTTCCACCAACCGTTGCTGTTGCCTGTGTGCCAGTAGTTGGGCGTGAAGGCGTCGGTGTCGAAGTGGTCAGGCACGTTGTTGACCGTCGAAGGGTCGGTCATGAACTTGCCCGAGAACACCAGCCGGGGCACGTTGAGGTAGCTCACAGCTCGAACTCTTGCCGAGCGCCGGCTGCGGGAGGCAATCGGCTCTCGATATGACGTCAGCAACCCCAGATGTGGGTGGGTCGTGGAGCGGAGGCGGCCGAAAGCTCTTCGTGGGTGATCCGCTCGTCCCACGTCCGGCCCGGCCGGCGGTCGCCCAAAAGCGACGCCGATCGCCGGCCGCGGCCGGTCCTCGCTAGTATTCGGTATCCGATCGAGTACCATCTGCTCACATGGATTCTGCCCGTATCCTTCGTTCTGCTCGTCGCCTCTCGGGCCTGTCTCTGCGCCAGGCGGCGGCTCTTGCCGGGACGTCACATTCGACGCTTTCCGCGTACGAGTCGGGTAGGAAGGTGCCCTCCGTAACGACGTTTAGTCGTATCGTCCGGGCCGCGAATTTCGATCTTGAGGTACGACTCCGCCCTCGCCCCCACCCCTTCCCGGGCATGACAAAGGGCGAAGAACTGGCCCAGGTGCTGGAACTCGCGGGGGAGTTTCCCGCTCGCCATTCCCGGACGCTGCTGTGGCCGATCTTCGGCCGCCAAGAGGGGCGCTTATGACGAGCTTGGCGAGCAGGATCATCGATATTCACCGGCGGTTGGATGCGGCCGGTTTGGCTCACGCATTCGGCGGTGCGCTGGCGTTGGCGTGGTGCACCGAGCGCGCTCGTGGGACTATCGATATTGATCTCAACGTGTTCGTCGGCGTTGCCGATGTCGATGTCGTCCTCCACGCGCTTTCGCCCTCGATTGCTGCCAAGCAGGGCGACAGGTCGGCGCTGGAGCGAGACGGGCAGGTGCGCCTGTGGTGGGACGCGACGCCGGTCGACGTGTTTCTCAACACCACAGAGTTCCACGAACAGGCCGCCGATCGGGCCCGATGGGAGGAGTTCGCCGGCGAATCGGTCCCGTTTCTCTCGTGCGACGACGTAGCGGTCTTCAAGGCCTTCTTCAACCGGACGAAGGACTGGGCCGATCTTGAAGAAATGGCCGGGGCGAAGACTCTCGACATCGAAAAAGTCGTCGGGGTCCTCGCTCATTATCTCGGGCCCCAAGATGAACGAATACCGCGACTGCTCGCTCTGGCGTGATGTCGCTTTCACCGAACTGGCCGTGGTCGCGCCGACGTGACCCGCCTCGATCTGGTCGCCAGCCGGCTACGCTCCGAAATCTGGTTCCAGAATAACCTCGTCGCCGACAGTGATCCTGCCCGGTTCGAGCACAGTGGCGTACATGCGACTCACCGGGCCGCGGTCGTGGTGGATACGAGAGAATTGGCGGTCGCTGAACCATTGCGCGTTGGCGGCACAAGGAAGCGCATAAAGCGACGCTTCGCACAGAACCTCGCCGATACGCAGCTGCACGCCGGGGCGGATGCGGTCCCATGGGATCCCGCGCATCGTCACATTCTCCCCGGCCGTGCCGGCGGCAATCGGATGCCCCTCCGCCGTCAACCCGTCGATTACCGCTTGGCTCCAGAGGCACAACCCCTGCCACGGCCGACCGTGGTGGAAACGGACTCTCTGACGATCGCCCTCGACGCCTGAGTATCCAACCTCCACGCTAGGGACCGCCGTTTTCGGGACGCCGCCACCGGACCGGTTGAGCTGCGCGACGGCGCCTTTGGCCGAGGGGCCCAACTCGCCGGCCCTGCGCAAAACGGCGGCGCCGGCGCTTAACCCGTCCAACATTGCCGCGAGGCTTGATTCTGTGGTTGAGGCGGCCCAGGCGTTGGTGACCGCTATCGCGGCGGCCGATCCGAGATGTGCGAGTTCGTCAACGAGTCCGCCACGTCGATCGCGGTCGCGCCCCAATGCCGCCGTCAGGTGACCGGCCAGCGCGTCACCGATCGGCTCCAGCAGTTTGGCATCGAGGTGACGGCCCAGTTCGAACCACCACGGCCCGAGCACCCCGAAAGTCCGCGCCGCATCGGTTGCGGTGAATCGGTAGGGACCGATGACAAACGCGTTATTCACGCTCGAATCTGTATCATTCGCGAAATGAATGATGTGTTTGCCCTGATTGCTGTCGAGCGACGTGAGCTGGCCGACGTGCTGACCGGCTTGAGCGACGAACAGTGGAGCCACGCCACACTCTGTTCGGGTTGGCGGGTCCGCGAGGTGGCCGCTCATCTCGTGATGCCCTTCGCCGTCAGCGTTCCCAAGCTTCTGATCAAGATGGTCGCCAACGGATTCGACTTCGACAAGGTCGCCGATAAATGGGCGAAAGCGGAGCAACGATCGAACGCCGAGCTGGCGAAGAGCCTTCGCGACAACGTCGATAACCGTTTCAAACCGCCGGGTTTCGGCCCTGAGGCGCCGCTGACCGACGTCGTGGTACACGGACAAGACATCCGGCGCCCGCTGGGGATTGCCCATGTCATCAACCCCGACAGCGCGAAGGTTGTTCTCGACCTGTTGATGACAAAGAAAGCGACCAAGGGGTTCGTGAAGAAGGGTTTGATCGACGGCCTTCGATTCGAGAGTACCGATTCGGGTTGGTCGGACGGGTCGGGACCAACGGTGTCCGGGACGGCCGAGGCGCTTATCTTGACCTTGAGCGGCCGGACGGCAGCCCTCGCTGAATTGAGCGGAGACGGGGCGGCTCAGATGATGACCCGGCTGTCAGGGTGAGGAGTGTCCCCGACGATGCCCCCGGGTTTCCGACTCGTGCGAGCGACCCCCGAGTACACCGACGCAACCATCCCCGTCGGATTGCTCGCCGCCCACCGGGTCGCGGTCGGCGTGTGGGGCCGGCTCCGAGTCCGAGCCGGCACCGTCGGCTTCGTGTTCGAGACCGAACCCTCGATCACGCACAACGTGCCTGCCGGCGGCTACATCGACATCGCCCCCACGATCGCGCACCGGGTCGAGCCCCGACCAGGCTGTCGATTCGTTGTCGAGTTCTGGCGAGCCGATACTGACGGTTGAAACGATGCGCCAGTGCCGGTCGCTTGCCACTGCGCGACCGTCGTGTTCGGAGATCTCCCTCACTTGTAGGTGCCTATTGGACCTTGACCTTGTCGAGCCAGGCGAAACCGTCAGTAGATGCATCATCAACAAGACCTCGGTGGCGAACATTTACGGTAATTCGGGCTACACCAACTACGGTGTGGCCAAGATCGAGCGGACTCCCCTGAGGGAAAAGGCCGGGCCCGAGAGGACCGGCCTTTTTGCATAGCGATTCCCACACGGAGTCAAGTCGGCGGGCGGTGTAGAGTCGCAGTCAGGCCGACGAGGCCTCAATAGGAAGGTGTCCGATGTTGACCAAATCCGTTCGGTTGTTCCTAGGCTCGGCGCTCACCGGTTTGTTGCTCGGGCTCGGAGCGGTCGGCTCGTCCGCGGCGGTGAAGAATCCCCCCAAAGCCAAACCTTCGATCGCTGGCTTCTGCAAGGCGTCAAAGGCATGGGTGGACTGGGAAACGGTGACTCTGCCGACCGCTGGTCACCTCAACAAGCAATGGGTCGTCGACACCATCACATTCACGAACGGCGTCTACCTTGCCGCGCCAAAAGAAATCAAGATCGCAGCCCGCGTCACCGGGTTGACAGTCATCGAGACGCGAATGAGGGTTGTGTCTGCCGCCACTGGTCAAGCCGACATACCGGAGCAAGTGGCAGAGCTGATTCAGTTCGGGGAGGGACTGTCGGGGGGCTCAACTTCGGTCGTCCGCCCCGATTTTGTGCAGCAACGAGACAAGTTCGCCGCCTACATGTTGGCCAAATGCAAGGTTGACTTCACCGCCCCATTCAAGGCATTCGCCGAGAAAGCAGGCGGAAACCACTAGTCCTTGTGGAGCGGTGGACGGACCGAGATGGCGCAAATGCTGCCGTCCAAATCTAGCTAGCTTGGCCCAACAGCGCACCCCGTCCGCCCGGTCGGCCGCCGTCGGCGCCCTGGAATAAGCTCGCGAACAACGACCTGGCAGTGGCCCCTGGGATGGCCTGGCCGAGCAGCGGATCGCAAATTTGGTCCTGCAGAACCTTGCTGAGGGCGAACGCGGCCATGGCCGCCCGACCTTGCGCGCTGCAGCGCTGCTGGGCTGTACCTGAACGCAACGACATCACGGCGCTCAGTTGCTCGGGCTTGAGCTGCTTGTCGACGAATATGCGCTTCAGCTCGTCTAGGAACCGGTTCACGTCGGCCGCCGGGGCCGGCGTCTTGCCGAGATATAAGCGGGCGTAGTCGGGCCCCGACTCGTGGGCGAACGGTCCACCCGGCACCGGGATCGTCCACACGTGCACCATCTGCGCGCTCTGCTCGCCAAGCGCGGCGAATGGAAACCCGTGCGAGTGCCACGTCATGAGGCAGCCGCCCGGTTGCGGGCCGGCCAGACCAGGCTTGGGCATCATGTACATGACGCCTATCGGGCGCATGCTTCCGTCGGGCAGTGTGCCGTAGACAATCGACTCCGGCTTCGACGGGTCGAGCACCGATGGATCGTCGCGATACGCCTTGCTGATGTAGTGGTGCAGCCCGTTGGGCTCGAACCCAAGCGGTTTGAACCCATCGGCGAGGGCAGTGTTGACGTTGCGGTACTTCTCGAGCCCGACCGCGGTCGAGGCGACCAGCGCGTCGGCGGCTGCGACTTGTTGCCGGGTGGGCGAGCAGCTCTTCGCCGCCGCCGTCACGACGCCGTTGCCGGTCAGCTGCGCGTCGGTTCCGGTGTGGGAGTGGCCGGCATTGGCCCATACGGCCGAAATCGATGTGGCCGCGAGCGGATTGGCGCCGTGCTGATGACCGGCGACGGCGGGTACGGCAAACGCAGTTAATCCGGCACCGAGAGCGGCGACGAGGGCAACCCCGGCCGTTGATCGTGGGCGCACGGTCGCCGGATCACCTTGGGGTGCGTCCCCGCTGCGGGTTCTCGCCGTCAGGCCGACCAGCGCGACGGTGGCGGTCACGATCTGCAACGCCGACGCGATGGCATCGCCCATACCTACTTCTTCCTTGCCCGAACTCGGCAGTCCCCACGTTCGGCTCACCAACCACACCGCCGTCACCCCGAGGCTCAGAGCAGCGACGACGAGTCGATCGGAGCGCCGCCACGAGCGCGCACATCGGAGCACGAGCACGCCTTGAGCGACCGCGATTGCCACGAAGAACACGACATGGCTCTTCGGCGCGTCACGATGCGCATACGCCGCAAACGCGTGGATCACCGCACAACCGAGCAGCGCGACAGCGGCCACGAGCGCGGCGCTCGGTGGCGCCTCGCTGTCGGTAGCGGGTGAAGCCAACGTCGTGGTCATGTTCGCAGCGTAGTGACCGACGGAGCGGGACAGAGCCAGCGGCGAAGTCGAGACCGTGAGCCAACTGCCGCGGTTGGTCAATGCCGCGAAGCTGACGCGCTACCGACCAGACTGGCGGGCATGGCCACCCCACCACCAGAGCGCCATCTGTTGCGGGCTCGCGACCTCGCCGACGCCCGTTACGACGAGCCGATCACGGTCGCCAACATGGCCTGCGTTGCTGGGCTTTCGGCAGGTCACTTCTGCCGCGAGTTTGCGAAGACGTTCGGAGTGCCGCCGCACCGCTATCTGCTGACACGGCGACTCGAGCGGGCCGCCTCGCTACGGAGGACGACCGATCGTCGTGTGGCCGATGTCTGTTTCCTGGTCGGTCTGAGCAGCGTCGGGTCGTTCACCACGAGCTTCAACCGCATGTTCGCTATGACGCCTACCCAGTACCGCCGGTCTTCGCCGCCCCCAACGAGCCGGGCTGTGGTTCCGTCGTGCATGGTGCGGTTCTACGGCCGCCCGCAGAATCGCACGTTTCGAGAAGACAACGGCACATGTCAGCCCATACCCTAACCACGTGGTCGCAAAACGGACGACCGGGACTGGAGGCTCAAAGAAAATGATCAAGATCGCAACCACACAGGTGTGGGTACACGACCAGGAAGCCGCGCTGCGGTTCTACACCGAAAAGCTCGGCATGGAGATTCACGAAGACGTCACGCTCGCCGAGATGGGTAACTTCCGGTGGTTGACAGTCGGGCCAAAAGGGCAATCCGACATGTCGATTGTGCTTATGGCCGTGCCCGGCCCGCCGATGATCGACGCCCAAACACAACAGGAAATCAGCTCACTCATGGGCAAAGGTTCCGCCGGCACCGTCTTCCTGGATACCGACAACTGTGAGGCCTCCTACAAAAAACTAAGCGCACGCGGAGTCGAGTTCACCGAAATGCCGGAGCGCCGACCCCATGGCATCGACGCCGGCTTCCGCGACCCGTCCGGCAACAGCTTCCGCCTCACACAACGACTCCCGATGGCCTGAAACAAGCGCCAAGCTTGCATACCAAGTCTGCATTTCACCTCGGTATGCTCGGTAGGTGACCGTCACCCAGCTAGCGATCCGGTCCAACGCCCACCAGTTGGAGACCCTTGACCGGCTGGCGTCCGAGTTGCACACGACGCGCACGGCCGTCATCCAAAAGCTTGTCGATGACGCCGGGCGAGCCCGCGTGGCGGCCTTGTACGCGGCCGCTTGTCAGAAGGGCGAACGAGATGTCGACGAGTACGGCGATGTCGATGCCTTTCGTGCGGACGCCGAGTCAGAACGCGTGGCCGGTCGTGCCGGAGACACTTCGTGGTGATCGCCAACCCCGGATGGGCCGAGCTCTGGGTGGTCGAGGGAGGAGGAGCACGCCGACCTGCTCTAGTGTTGACGAGACCTAAAGCGGTCGACCGCCTGGAACGAGTGCTGGTAGTGCTCGCCACCACGAATATTCGAGGGCTCACATCAGAGGTTCGAGTCGGGCCCCGTGAGGGCTTGCAAGTCGACTCCGTTCTCAACACTTCCTCCCCGCTACGCACTTCCTCCCTCCCACCAGCCGGTTCCAAGCCCTCCTTCGATCCGGCTTTCGTCGTTGGCCGCGCCGCGCCCCATCGCTGCGCCGTCGGGAAGAGGCACAAATGTCGGCCTATGAAGTCAGTCTCGATCACGTCGGATATCTCTTGAACCTCGGCCACGAACTCGGCGTCGGTTCGATCCACCACCGCGGTTCGAAGCGTTGTCTCCAGCTCGACGAAGGCCCGGATCGCGGTTTCGTGGCTAGCGCCCTCATCGCCGAGAACCGCGCCTCGGTCGCCTATCGCTACCGAACCGCGCCCGTCGTCGCTTCCGCGCCGCCGACGTTTCGATGCGTGCCGGTATTGCTCACCGGCCTGGCCGAGATCGCTCAGGCATTGCAATGGGTCGGCTGTTACCGGTACCAGTCGTGCGAACACCCCGAATGGCGCTCGTCGTTCGCCGCCGCCTACACCGAGCGGCTCACCGCCGAACTGATCCGGCGAGTAATCGACTCGTTCCCGACCACATGAGACTACGACGGACCCTCCTCGTGGACGCGTCGTGAATTCGCGTCGGCCCCTCGGCGCCCGCTTAACTCTCCGCCCGTCCCGACGCGATCAGTCCGGTCACCTCATCGTCGGAGGCGAACGCCAGCGCCCCGCCCGAATACCGGTTGTCGTGGGTTACGTCGAACGCCGCGATTCCAAGAGTCGTCAGTTGAATGTCGTTCGCCGCAAGCTCGATCTCGGCCAGCACAAGGCCATGGTGACGGCCGTGAAACTGATCGACCGTCACGATTCGATCCCCTAAGGCAACCTTCCACCTCGTCTTGCGCAGCTCGGCCGCAGCCAAGGTCGCGAACACGTCATATTCATTCTGATCGAGATAGATGTTGGTGAGCTTCACGACCTCGGGATCATCGAGCCGGGCCCGAACCTTCTGGCCGAGCTTGAACGTCGGCTCCGTCGTCGCGTCGGCGAACCCCGACACTCTCCGCAGCCGTAGCCGACTACCGACGATGTAGCGATCGAGTATCAACACGGCGCGTCTGGCTGCAGTTGGCACCGACCCAAGCCTCCATCGCTGCTCACGTTCGAGTCGGGCATACCGGCCCTCGCCCGGGACTCTGTCACTCATACCCCGATCCTCGCATCTGGCCGGTCTTCCGGGTGTTCGAATTCAGGCAATCACGGCTCGGATCAGGCGCACCCGAATCTTCCCTCGAGCGCCGCGAGTTCGTTGGTTGCCCGGCTCGTCGATGACCGAACGGACCTGCGCGAGGTACACCGCGCCGATATTGTGTCCTGTCTCCGAAAGGATCTGGGACGAGTCGATCACGGCGCGGGCGTGCTGCCCACGGGAATGCCGAAGTCGACGCTGATAACGTCACCGGATCGCACGAGCAACCGCCGCGCTTGACGCCGAGACCCATTCCTGGTCCTGATCGACGGCCGGGAGCTGGGCAAGATCGCGACCCATCTGGCGCTGGCGCTCAGCTCGAAGCAGCATCCGCAGCGCCGCATCGAGCGTGAGGCCCTCGCGATCAGCCACCATTCTCAGCTCGTCCCCGTCTGGGTGGACACCTTCACGGTAGTCAGAAGGGTCATATTTTGACTATAATATTGTGCTTTGCCCGCCTCGATATCGGCCACAGGGGATTCGGCCTGGACGGGCCAGATCAGTATGGTTGTTGCCGCCGGACCTCCAACCCGCACCGGTACTCGACGATGCGCGACTACGGCCGAACCGATCCGACGGTTGATCGACTCGTTTCCGACCACTTGGGACTACGACTAGCCCTCGCTCGTGAAGGCAACGCGTAGTCGCGTCGGCCTTGGAAAAGCGCTTCAGCTGAAGCGCTTTTCTGTGAATGAGCTGTGCGCGGCAGACAAAAAATGAGCCATACCCACGGTCCAGGTAGCAGCGCGGAGCCGATGCGGTTCACCGGACCGATCCAGTAGGTCCGTAACCAAACTTCGACGGATCCGCAGCCAGCATGTCGACAGATCCGCAACGATCTGTCGACGAATTGGCATGACGAATCGTAGAAAAATGGAATGGTGTACCTGCTGGTGAGTCCTTTGACCTTCCCGCGGCGAGCGATTCGTCTGGTTGACGAAGCGTTGGCCGACACACCCATCGTCGCCATCAACGGTCCTCGGCAGGTGGGCAAAGTACATTGGCACGACAGGTCGCGGGCCAGCGTGGCGGCGTCATGGTGACACTGGACGACGATACGCAGCGCCGGGCCGCGGCTGGCGATCCACGAGGCTTCGTAGAGCGCGACATGGCCCACGGCCCGCTCGTGATCGATGAAGTGCAGTTGGTCCCGGAGTTGTTCCGTGCCTTGAAAGCGACAGTGGATCGGGATCGACGCCCGGGGCGTTTCGTCCTCACCGGGTCGACCCGCCTCCTCTCGGAGGAAGGATTCGCCGACGCATTCGTGGGCCGAATCGAAGTCGTCGAACTTTGGCCGCTAAGTCGGGGCGAATTGCACAACAACGATGATGGCTTTGTCGACTGGGCATTCTCGTCCTCGGCGCCAACGATCAGTGCTGGGCAACTGAGTCGGACCGATTATCTGGATCGGCTCGCGAGCGGCGGGCTTCCGGAGGCCGTTCAGCGCGACGGGCCCCGCAGAGCTCGCTGGTTCCAGAGTTACACCACCACCCTCACCGAACGCGTCGTCCGACAGGTGTCGGGAATCGCACGCACCGCCGAGTTGCCCCGCATCATTGCCCTCTGCGCGGCGCGAAGCGGCGAAGAACTCAACGTGACCAAACTCGCGAGCCAACTCGCCATCCCGGCGCGGACACTCGATGGCTACCTCGCGCTGCTTGCCAAGGTGTTCGTTATACAGCTGCTGCCGGCGTGGTCGACCAATATTTCGAAAAAGGTGGTCCGCCGACCCAAGCTCATCATGGTCGACAGTGGACTCGCTTGTCACCGGGCGTCGGCTTAGGTTCCGGCCGACCGGGCCGGCGGTGGCACAGGGTGTGGAAGATCAGCGATAGATGTCCGCTCGGTGCGCGATGCGGATCACCGCCACGATCCGGACGACTTCGTCGATCTCGTAGAGGATTCGGAACGGTCCGACGCGGGCGGAGTAGATGCCTTCGAACTCGTGTCGGAGCGGTTTGCCAACTCGCTGAGGGTTCTCGGCCAGCGGTGCTGAGATGAAGGCAATCACCGCGTCGAACACCTTTGCCGGGAGTCGATCAAGGGCCCGCCGGGCCGGCGACCCGAGTTCAACGGCGTCTAGCTACATTTCGTGAGCGGCGGGCCCGGGTATGCCCCAGGTCAAGGTTTTTCGGAGAAAGGCACTAGCCGATCCAGTAATGGCGCTTGGTCGCGCGTGGAGGGTCGTCGGCCGCCACGGTCGCCGTGAGCAAACCACCGCACGACTCGATGACTGTGATCGATCCGATGTTGTCGTCATCGCAAGTGAGCATCACCCGGTCCAGTCCCATCGCACTCGTGATTGCGAGACTTTGGCGCAGGATCTGCGTCGCGTACCCGCACCGGCGATCGTCAGGCAGCACGCAGTAACCAATGTGACCGCCGTACCGTCGAAGGAAGTCATTGAGTCCGTGGCGAATCGATACCCGGCCGACAATCCTGTTGTCCACCTCCGCGACGAGGAAAGTTGAACCCACCGTTTCGTTGGTGACTTGCCTGGTACGTCGTTCTTCGAGTTCTGTGAGGTACTCGGCGAACGGCATTCCAGCCGCGTAGAACAGCCCGAACTGATAGTCGTCATGTTCATGCATCACGCGTTGCGCATGAAGAAACGCTGACTCATCCTCGAGCCTCAGCGGTCGGAGGCGAAGCGTGAAGGCCATCACCCATTGTGGTCAACTCATCGAGCGGATCGCCGCGATTTACGCGAAAGCAGGTAGCGTCGCCGGTTCGTGTCACTCGCCAGCATTGCGCGAGCCTCAGCTTGGGTGCTGCGCCTTTCGCCGCTCGGCGCCCACAACGTCGCTTACGGCGAAGGAGAATTGGAAGCATATCTCGAGGCAATATTACTTGACAGCGAGGCAAGTTACTGTTACCATGACCACATGGAAGCAAGTAGCTTCTCTTCACGGAAAGAACCCACACCATGAGCGCAACGTTGTTCGTCCGTCACACCGTCGCCGACTACGCCGCCTGGCGGGTCGTTTACGACAGCGTTGACGCGCTTCGCGTCCAACACGGCTGCACGGGCCAACAGGTGCTTCGGCTGCCGGCCGACGCCAACGACGTGATCGCCACCCACGACTTTCCTTCGGTCAAGCAGGCCGAGGCGTTCGCCGCCGACCCCGGACTCGCCGCGGCGATGCAGCGCGGCGGCGTCACCTCGGCACCACGAATCGAGATTTTCGAGCGTGCCTGACGCACGACGCCCACGCAGGGTTCGAAAGGCGGGGGCAACCCCACCTTCCGCTGCTGCGCTGGGCGTCGTGAAGGTCGACGCCGACTTCACCAAGGAGTACCCCGACGGCGACACGACCGCGGCCGAGCCGTTCGCAACGCTCATCCGCGCCGGACAGGCGTTGAGTGCCGAAGTCGATCGAGCGATGCTGGCGACGTTCGGGGTTGCGCAAAGCGTACTGAACAGCCTCGCCGTCATCGACGGCGAGGCGACGGCCCTCACGCCCAGCGAGGTCGGCGAACGGACGTTTACCTCATCAGGGACCATGACGGGAACACTCGACGCGCTTGAGTACGAAGGCTGGGTCCGACGGGTTCCGAACCCCGATGACCGCCGCAGCGTGCTCATCGAGATCACCGACGAAGGCAAAGCCGTCGCCGACCGGTTCCTACCCGGCATCCGAGCGCTCGAAAAGGCAGTGCTCGCCGACCTCACCGCCACGGAGCGGGCCACGCTGCTCAAGCTACTGGCCAAAGTCCTCGGGTCGGCCGCGGCCGTCGCCGCGGCCGATCCGATCCCACTCGAAGGCCGCCGGAACCGGCCCAAGCGCCTTCGTTAGCGGTTTGACCCTACGGTCACCCCTGTTCGACTCATTGCTCCAGGACTTTGCGAGTTCAACGCGAATCTGAGCCGACCGATGCGTGCCTATGCTCGCCGCGATGCCCGTCACCGCAGCCGAACTCCGCGTCCGCGCCAGGCGTCTGCGCGACGCCTTCGAGCCCATCGCCGGAGCTGTGTATTTCTTGCCGGAATGCCGTGAGCGCTACGTCGCGCTCGGGCTGGCCGACTTCGGCCCGGCTTACTTTGCCTCCCGCGGTGGCTGTATCGGCGGTGGCAAGGGACCGGTCACGGGCGAGATGGTCGTGGCCGCCTTCGGCGTGTTCCGCCCCGCCATGGTGATTCCTGCCGTCGAGCACGCCTGGTCGGTCACCGATGCGGCCACGCTGCTGACGGCCCGCGAGCAGGGCACAGTCGAAGGGCTGACACGCATCCTCGGCGCCGACTCTCACGGGTTGACTCGGGCCACCGAGCTGCTGAGGGCGGGAGCCGACGCCGCGACCGGAGAGGGTCGGGCCCTGTTCTCGGGGCTTCGATCGCTCGGATGGCCGGGTGATCCGGTCGGTGATCTCTGGCGAGCCGCCGACCTCGTGCGCGAGCATCGTGGCGACAGCCACATCGCGGCGTGGATCAGCCACGGCCTCGGTCCGGTGGAGGCGCAGATCCTTCTGGAGCTGTGGTGGCGCAGGCCGGTCGGTCCGTACACGCGGACTCGCGGCTGGACCGATGAGCAGATCGCCTCCACCTGGGCCGGCCTCCATGAGAAGGGCTACGTCGCGGGCGAACCGAAGAACGGCTCGTTCACCGCCGAAGGCGAAGCATTGCGGGCGTCTATCGAGGACGCCACCGACCGACAGGAACTGTCCATCATCGAGGCGATCGGCGGGCACGCCGACGAGCTCCTCGACCTCCTGCGCCCGTGGGCGCTCGAGATCATCGCCGCGAAGGCCTACCCGAGCGATCCCGCGTCGTACACGCGGCCCTGACTAAGACGACTACTAGTGTGCGGTCATGCAGATCGTCATCGGAACGTTCATCGTCAAGCCCGAAGAGCGCGACGCGTTCATCGAGTCCCGCCGAGAAGCCATGCGCCGCTCGCGGGCCGAAGCGGGATGCGTCACTTACGCGTTTACGAACGACCCGATTGAGCACGATGTCGTGATCCTGACCGAGCGCTGGGCCGACCGCGACTCACTCTCCGCTCACGCAAAGGGTCTGAAGACCGCACCGCCGGCCACTGGTCCTCAGCCCATCAGCCGGGAAGTGTTCATGTACGAGACCACCAACGACGGGCGAGCGCTGTAGCGCAAAGGTTCGCGATTGCGCTACGAAGCGCTCCGCTACTTCGCCTGATACACGATCACCGTTTCACCGGCCGGTCCGGAGAACGTCACCCGCCGTTCGTGCGGGCCGTCAACAACAGCTGACGCGGCAGCGACGGCCACACTGGCGCGAAACCCGTCGAGGTCGTCGACCGCGACCATCACGCTCGTCGTCGCCGGCCTCTCTGCTCCTGCGCCCAAGCTGAGACGGGCGCCGCCCACATCGAACTGCGCCCAACGCTCACCGTCGACGAACGTCGGGTCGATGCCGAGGACCGACTTCCAGAACTCAACGGATACCGCCAACGCATCGGCTCCGACGACAACGCTCACTCGCTTCACAGCCATGGCCGCACGCTACTGGCTCGAGGCGATGGGCCACGGATGGACCTTCGCCCATACCTGGCCGAGGGCCCCACCGACTGCCTTGTCGACTCGTCGACCCTGTCACACCAACGCCGGCGAGTTGCGCAGGAGGCGTCCTGCGTAGACGCCCGTTTCGGTGTCGTTCTCGATGGTGACCTCACCGTTGACGAGGATGTGGCGATACCCCGTGGCCCGTTGGATGCGGCGCCATTCACCGCCGGGAAGGTCGTGGGCCACCTCGGGCGGGCCCGAGTCGAGTGTGTCGAAGTCGTAGATCACGATGTCGGCACCCATACCCACTTCGAGGGTGCCGCGGTCGGTGAAACCGGCGCACTTGGCCGGCAGCGCGGCCAGGCGGTAATGAGCCTCCTCCAGGCTCACGATGTTGTGGGTGCGCACGGCCCTTACGATGAGCTCGGTCGGGAAGCGGCCGGCCGTGAGAAACTTGGTGTGGGCGCCACCGTCGGAGACCCCAGGGAGGGCGTATTCAGTGGAAAGCAGATCGCGGAGGTGCTCGTTACTGAGCCCGTTGGGAGTGGCGTAGAACGTGGTGCGTAGACCGTCGGCCACGGCGATGTCGAGCAGCGCATCGACGGGGTGCTGGCCCGTCGCCTTGGCCACATCGGCGATCGTGTGGTTCGACCAGCGTTTCGTCGCGTCAGTCTTGGGTGACAGCACGACGATATTGGCGATCCCGCTGACCGCCGCGAAAACGCGTGCATCGCGAAGCGCTTGGCGGCGGCCCGGATCGGCCAGCTTAGCGAGTCGTTCCGCGTTGGTGCCGGTGGTCGCTTCACACCACGCGTCGCTCTCGTCGAACAGGTTCCAGTCTTCGAACGTGAACGTGAAGCCGGCGTCGGTGGTCACGGCCTGGCCGTAGATCTTGAGGCCGCGGGCCTGGCAGTCCTCGATCCACTTGATACGGTTGCGGTGCAAATCGGGCATCGAGTCGAAGGGCTGGAGCACGTTGTAAAGGATCGGACGGCCGCTCTCGGCTGCGAGGGCCTCATAGTGGCGACTCGACTCGGTGGGGTCGCCGGCCGAACCGGCCATGGTGAGTTGAATGAACCCGTCGTTGCGGTCGCGCAGCACCCGTCCGAGCACAAGACATGTCTCGTCGTGCATCACATCGGTCACCATCGGCGTGCCGTCGTAGTCGCGCTGCACATTCGCGCCCGACGACGGCTTGAGCCGTTGCGCCGACCATCCACCCGCGCCGGCGTCCATCGCCTCGCCGAGCAGGCGGGCCATCTCGCCATGCTCGTCGTCGGTGGGCAGCTCACCGGCCTTGGCCCTCTCCAGGCCCATCACCCACGTCATGAGCGGCGCCAGCGGAACGAACGCCCGCACGTTGACGGCTTTGGGCGCCCGGTCGACCGAGTCGAGAAACTCGGGAAAACTCACCCAGTCCCACGGCATGCCCTCCTTCATCGACTCATACGGAATGGCCTCCGTACGCACCATCGTGAGCATCGCCCGATCACGCGCTTCGGGGCGGACGGGCGCGAACCCGAACCCGCAATTGCCGATCACGACGCTCGTCACGCCGTGCCATCCACTCATCGACAGATACGGGTCCCAGAACAGCTGCGCGTCGTAGTGCGTGTGCAGATCGACAAATCCGGGCGCCACGATGAGCCCCGTCGCGTCAATCGACTTCGTCGCGGTGTCTTCGCTCAGATCGCCCACCGCGGCAATACGCCCGTCGGCCACACCGATGTCGGTGACCCGGCGCGGCGCCCTCGTTCCGTCCACCACCGTCCCGTTACGGATGATCGTATCGAAATGCGTCATGACCTCATGGTACTGAATTCCATCAACAAAAGACGGCTGCGCCTACGTCTTGGAATCATCTCGGTTGCCAGTCCCTCGGTCACCCCAGAAGGGTCACCGCACGAGCGGCAGCGCGGCAAAGGGGTGGGCCTCTTCGAGCCAGCCGGCCACGGTGATCAGCAAGTCGTCGCGGTGCATCTTGGCGACCAGTTGCACGCCGACGGGTAGTGCGTTGACGGTCTGATGCAGCGGTAGCGAGATGGCCGGGTGGCCTGTCGCGTTGAACGGGAGAGTGAAGCGGCCGATTAGCCCGTAGGTGCGCCCGATCGTCCATGGCTTAGCGTTGTCGGGCCATAGTTCGTCGGTGGGCAGTGGCGGGCAGCCGGCGGTGGGCGTGATGAGCAGATCGAACGGCGCCATCCACTCGAACACGCCCTGTGCCCACGCCTGCTGCTTGTGCTGGGCGGCCGTCCACTCGGCCGCGCTGATCGATCGGCCCCGTTGGGCGGCGGCCCAGTTGTATGGCTCAACGTCGTCCTGGGTGAGCGGCCGCCCCACGATCTCACCGATCTCCGCCACCCGCTGGTTGAGACCGGCCATCCAGAGCTTGCCATTCACCCGTCCGTCGCCGCCGAACAGCACGTCGCCGGTCACCGTTTCGACATCGTGGCCCGCCGCTTCGAAAATCGCAGCTGTGTTCATCGCCCCCTCCACGCAGGCGGGGTCGACGCGGTACTCACCGCCGTCGGTTAAGACGGCAACACGCAGGCGAGGCACGGAGGCGTGGACTGCTTCGGCGTACGTTCCCGCCGTAGGCCGTGCGAAGTAGAGATCAGCGTCGGTGGCCCCGTGGACGGCGTCGAGCATGCGTGCCGTATCGCGGACCGTGCGGGACACGACCAGCTCGGCTGTGAGACGGCTGATGTTGGTGGGGTTGGGAACGCGGCCGCGGGTCGGCTTCAGGCCGACCAAGCCGCACCAAGCCGCCGGCAACCGCGTCGAGCCGCCACCGTCGTTGGCGTGGGCGATGGCCACCATGCCACTCGCGACGGCGGCCGCCGATCCGCCGCTAGAGCCGGCCGGGGAGCGGGCAAGGTCCCACGGGTTCTTGGTGGGGCCGTACGAGAGCGGCTGCGTGGTGGGGCACGAGCCCAGCTCGGGCAGGTTCGTCTTGCCGAGTGTGATCAGACCGGCGGCCCGGAATCGGGCGCCCAGCACGCTGTCAACCGGCGAGGCATGGCCTGCTGCCTTGAGCGCGCGGGTACCGGCGTAGTACGGGAGGCCGGCCTGGTTGGCTCCGATGTCCTTTAGCAGGAACGGGACGCCTCGGAACGGCCCGTCCGGCAGTTCGCCCCCCGCCTCAACGCGGGCGGCGTCGAAGCGGTCCCAGATGACGGCGTTGATGGCCGGGTTGTGCCTCTCGATCCGGGCGATGGCGGCGTCGACCAGCTCGAGCGGCGGCACCTGTTTCGTACGCACCAGTTCAGCTTGGGCGGTGGCGTCGAGATCAACGAACTCGTCTCCGGCACGGCGCGTTGGCTTAAGGAATTGCTCCATGGGTCGACGGTAGTGGGAGGGCCGTCTCTACTTACTCGGCATCGTCGATGGAAGGTTGACGATGCCCTTACGACGCTGGATCTTCCAGCCGTCGGCCGTGCGCGTCAAGCGGTCGAGGTGATGGCCTACCATCGAGATGCGAGCCAGCCCGTCGTCGGCCACTACGGCCACCGACCACATCACTGTCGAGTTGGCGGTGTCGCCATCGATAGTTACCCGCGGGCTGCTGATGACGTGGAACGTCGAGCCGACGTTGGCCGCCAGTTGGGCGACCATCAACTCTTTGATCTCGGCGCGGCCTTTGGCCCGTCCCATCGGTCCGAGTAGCACCTCACCGTCCTCCGCGAACAGCTCGGCGTAGGCATCGAAGTCACCGGCGTCGAGATGCTCGCCGTAGTCGACGAACAATTGGTGTATCGCCATAAGATCTTCGAGGCGCGTGATTCTCGCGTCGAGTGACTCGCTCATAGTGGTCGACCCTACTGATGCAGTCTCCTCCGGTCAATCTCCATTTGCTTGCCAAGGGCGAAACACGCGACGGTGGCCGACGCAAAACCCGCGACTGCCGAAGGAGCATGATGTCCGACCAGATCCTGTTGATCGACGATCCGAGGCCCGGTGTGCGTCGCCTCACGATGAATCGTCCCGAGAAACGTAACTCTCTCATCCATCCGCTCCGGGGTGCGATCCTCGATGCGCTGCGCGCCGCTGATCAAGACCCATCGGTCAAGGTGATGATCGTCCGCGGCGCCGGTCCGTCGTTCTCGGCCGGTTACGACCTGGGCGGCGGCAACGAGGGGCACGAACTGCCGTACTACACGCCCGGCGGCGACGGGCAATGGCCCCGTCATGTGACCGAGGGTTGGATGTCGATCTGGGATCTCGCCAAGCCGGTGATCGCTCAAGTGCACGGCTATTGCCTCGCCGGTGGCAGCGAGTTGGCGACGGGTTGCGACCTCGTCTACATCGCCGAGGACGCCAAGATGGGGTACCCGGCGGTGCGCTTCGGTGTGCCCGATATGCATTTCCACGCTTGGTTTCTCGGCATGCGCCGAGCGATGGAGATGATGGTGACCGGCGATTCGATCACCGGAGTGGAGGCGGTCGCCGAAGGCTGGGCCAACCGAGCCTTTCCCGCCGACGAACTCGACGCGGCCGTGCTCGAGGTGGCCGAACGCATCGCCACCCTGCCGACCGAAATCGTGCAGATGAACAAGCGGCTGGTGCACCGCCAGATGGATCACATGGGCATGCGGGCCGGCATCCGGGCCGGGACCGAGCTGTGTGCGCTCGGCACGCACACCAAGGCGTTGAAGGAGTTCATAGCGGCAACCCGCGAGAAGGGACTCACCAGCGCTCTGCAGGCCAGGGACCAACCCTTCGGCGACTACCGCACGAGCAACGGCGGCAACGGCGCAACCTGATTGATCCGGTGGCGTCCCGGCGTCGGCTTGTGCGCACGTCGCATCACCCGCGAGGCTTGCACCATGACCGACGTTGCGATCCTTGACCGGGCCTTCTCCGCGGTGCTTGCGCGCATGGTTCGCACGGGGCAGGCTCCTCACTACGTGGAGCTGGCCGCCGAACTCGGCGTCGATCCCGAAACCGGGCGCAGGATCGTCAACGACCTCATGGCTTCGGGCATCCCGGCCTGGACGCATCCCGGTACCGACTACATCGCGTCGTTCCCGCCGTTCAACAATCAGCCGACGCAATACCGGATCACCGTCGACGGGCGCCAGCGCTGGTTCGCGCAGTGCGGCTTCGAAGCGCTGGCCGTGCGATGGCTGTTTCCGGGCCAGGCGGTCCGAGTCGACGCGCCGTGCCTCGACTGCGGCGAATGGTTGTCGATCGAGACGCGCGACGACGAGATCCTCTCAGTGACTCCTCCGACCATGGTCGGGTACAGCCGCAGCGCGGTCGGAGGAGACGCCGCTTCACGACCGTTTCGTTGAGCGGGCATGAACCTCTTCCGGTCGGAAGAGCACGCACGCCGCTCGGCCTCCTTCGACCCCGACTGGGTTCACATGCTGATGCCCGTGGCCGATTGGGCCGACATCTTCTCGAGTCCGATGTTTCGTGAGCGTGGACGGGGCGACTACATCTCCTGGCTGCGCAGCCCCGAAGGCCAAGCGTCGACCACCGCCATGCGAGCGAAGATACCAAAGCCTGCTTAGTGCGCTCGCGCTGCGTGTCGGAGAACGGGACAAGGGGCTTCAGCTGCGCGCTATGGCTACGGGCGCTGCCACGCGTTGCGCAGTGCGCGCAAGCCGGTTCGCACATCGCGCAAATACTCGGCTCGACCGGTCTGGTCGTCGGTTTCCCTCTCGGCGCCCTCGAGATCTATGTCCAACGTTCGTAGAGATCGCTCTTGGTTTGCCTCGGTGAGCGCTTCGAGAGTTCGTTTGGCGAGCCGGCGGCCCTCGGGGCCGTGCGGGAATTCGTGTGGGCGCGTCGTCGGATCGAACCGAGGGATTTTCGGTGCGCTTCGATCCTTTCCGATTCCACCGGGGTCTCCGGTTTGTATCCCCGGAGTCGCCAGCTTTCCGCGGCCGGCTCCATCAGCGCGAGGACCACGTCGGGCGGCGACCGCGGACCTCACAGGCTTCCCGAAATCCCCTTCGGCGCTCGCCATCTCCGTCTCTGTCTCTGGCGATCACGAGCAGTTGTGCTGGTGGGTCCGCCATCTTGAACCAACCGATTGCCAATCGCGTCTGCCGAGAGTCGGCAAGGGTCGATTCGCCTTGGAAACGACCGTGGAGCCCTTGGTTGAACCCACCCGGCGTAAGTTTGTTTTTAGTCGAGAGCGACGAAAGTGGGTGAACGATTCGTGTTCTTCCACGCCGGTCGAGTGGCGCAGGTGATCGAGTTCGGTACTCATTTCCTTGTCCGAGGGCATGGACTTAATCACTCGATCGGCCAGCAAAGTCGCGTTCTCGGCCCCCATTCCGTCTTCGGCGATCACGATGAACCGCCAGCGCGGGTCACTCGCCATGCTGCTCGCGGATCCAGTCCTCTCCTACCCATGCCCACAGCTCGCCGGTGTTCATGGCCTCTTTCCATTTGTCGAACTTCGGATGTTCACTGAGCCGGCGGGCCATGGTGTGGCCCTCGTCGTCGAGAGTGAGCACCACGACGGCCTCGGGGGGAAACTCGTCGACGATGTACGGTGAATGTGTTGTCGCAATGATCTGGAGACCGGGACGAAGCTCGACGATCCGGCGCAGAATGCCGATTACCTCGCGCTGCGCTCTCGGATGCAAGCCGCGGTCGAGATCCTCGATCAGCAACAAGTTGGGCGGTTCGGGCGCATGGAGGAGCGACAGGAGCGCGAGCGCGATAGCTGTCCCCTCGCTCACCGCCTCGGAGGGGACCCACCCCACCTTGGCGAACTTGATCGTGAAGGCGTTGTTCAGATCTTTACGTTCCGAAGCCACCTCTTCAACGTTCGAAACGACGAGGCGAAGGTCGGCTTCGATCCGGTCGAGGCGCGACGGTCGCGTTGAATCAGCGTGGCGAGGAAGACGGCGAATTGTTCGCCGGTCTCCGACATCTCGGGCGAGGCGAAGACTTGCGCGCTGGCGCCAATGGCGGTGGCGTTGAGGGCCAGGAGGCGGCAGATAGCGAGCTTGCTGAAAGCTTCGCCCGCCTCTTGAAGGCCGACGTTGTAGGACAATCGCTGATTTCGTATGGTCGCCCGGAAGTCCCCGAGTGCCAGATCGACGGCCGCCGCCGGCCCGCCACCTGTGCCCGGATCTGTTGCATCGCCTCACCGATCACGGTGACCACGCTGGTCTTGCCCGACCCGTTCGGTCCCACGAGCACGGTGAAGGGCTCGAGCGGAATCGTCACATCGGCGAGCACCCGGTAATTTTGGATGCGCACGCTCGTGAGCACCTGCGAAAGCATCTGGCCACATTAGGTGACATCCCCACGAATACCCCAAGACAACGAGTGATTCGTCTCGACCTTGCGTGACGCGTTGGTGTTCTGGGTAGGCTCCGCACCGAGAGGATGTGCTGACGTCTACAACCAACGTGAACGAGCAACGGTTGGCGCGGGTCGTTGATCAAGAAGAGATCCGGCAGGTGATTTACCAGTATTGCCGCGGGATAGATCGGCGACAGTTCGATATCGTGCGCCGCTGCTATCACGACGACGGGACTGACGATCACGGCAACTACTGCGGTGGTGTCGACGGGTTCATCGAGTACGTGACGAAAGAACTGGCGATCTGGGAGACCACAACGCACTTCATCGGCAACGTGCTGATCGAGCCCGTCGGCGATCAAGCCCGAGTCGAGAGCTACGCCGTCGCCACTCATCGCCTCGCCGCTCGCGGCGATCGTCCGGCCCGCGATTTCGTGGCCGCAGTGCGCTACGTCGACGACTTCGAACGACGCGACGGCGAGTGGCGGATCGCTACACGCGTGTGTCTCGTTGAATGGACCCGCACCGACCCCGTCGAGGCCAAAGGATGGACCCGCCCCGACAGCTACCCCCAGCCCCGTCCCGACCGTCAGGATCCGGTTTTCGCGAAGAGCCTGCGCGCCATGTAACCAGTCCGATCGGCCGCGCCCCGAAACGATGCATCAATCCACCGAAGGAGCGCTTACGGCGTGCCGATCTGGGCCGAGAGACCCGCGGCTCAGCCTTCCACGACGGCTTTGATGCGTGCGAGAGTCGCGCGGATACCGTTGCTATTCGTCTTGATCCGGGCCCACCCCAGGAGGCGCCACTCGCACGGTTGCGCCCGTCCGCGACACGAACTGGGGCGAATCCGCGCCTATGGGTCGGGGTGGCCGCTCGGTCTGACCGCCCCATTCCTGTCCGGATGACCCAGTTCGGAGGAGAGGCGGGGAGCGGCGGGAAGCAACCGTCCGCAGGCCCGCGAGAGGAGCCGTTACCCGAGCAGCTCGGCCGCGAACTCCTCCATCATGGAGCCGACGTCGTCGGCCGGGCAGGCGGGGGCGAGGATGACGTGGCCGGCGCCGGCGTCGGCGTACTCCTCAACCCGTCGGTGGCACTCAGCGGGAGTCCCCGCGATCAGGTAACGGCCGAGTTTCGAGAAGTCCTGCTGGTAGGTGCCGCCCACCCGTTCGGCGGCGATGCGGCGGGCCTTCTCGCCATCCGCGTACATAGTAGTGAACGCAAACACTGCGGTGCCCGGCGCCGGGCGGCCGTATTCCGTGGCGAGCGCAGCGACAGTCGCGGCGCTCGAAGCCACCTGCTCAGGTGTGTACATGTACGGCAGCCACGCGTCACCGAACCGAGCAGCGCGGCGCATGGCCGCCTCCTTGCGGCCCGAAACCCAGATCGGCGGCCGCGCCTGACCCGGGCGATCGTTGGGAACGGGTTGCAGCCGGCCGTCGGTGAAGCGCGTGAAGCGGCCTTCGTAGCTCATGCGCTCGCCCGCCCACAGTTTGGTGATCACATCCAGCGCCTCGTTGGTACGGGCGCCGCGCTCCGTCACCGGTACGCCGCAGGCGTCGAACTCGGTCGGAAACTCGCCGCCCACGCCGACACCGAGAATGAACCGACCGTTCGATAGGCGGTCGAGGTTGGCCGCCATCTTGGCCAGTACGACGGGTGGGTACAACGGCACGAGCGTGATGGTGCTCACGAGCTCAACCCGCGTCGTCACGCCGGCCATGGCGGCCAGTGTGATGAGCGCGTTGCCCGTCGGCCCGTGGAACATCATGTGCTCGCCCGTACCGAGGTACGAGAAGCCGAGTTCCTCGGCCCGCTGGGCTCGCTCGACCCAACCGGGCCGGTCGCCGCCGAGCACCAACCCGAGGCGCAACTTGTTCGTCGTCATGCCCTGTTTGTAGCGCAGCGTCGACCCTCCGGGTCAATCGGCCTCCTACGATACCGCTCATGTTCCTCGGACTTCGCTCAGTCATTCATCCCGCGCCCGACCTCCCCACATCGAAGGCGTTCTACACGGCCATGCTCGGCCACGAGCCGTACTTCGACGAGCCCTTCTATGTCGGCTATCACGTCGGTGGCTTCGAGTTGGGACTGTGCCAGACGGTGACCCGAAGGTCGGACCCGTCGCCTTTTGGGGCGTCACCGACATCGACGCCGCCCTCCGCCACGTCGTCTCCTTGGGCGCCGTGCCCCAAGGCGACATTGACGACGTCGGCGAGCCGATTCGTATGGTCAGGGTGCGGACACGACCGGCGAGATCGTCGGGCTCATGAAGAACCCCAATTTCGTTGCCGATCCGCCGCCACCAAACGCTTAAACTACGTGCGGCGCAGTTGAGTGCGTCAGGGGGTTTTGATCCGCGGTCGCAATGACGCACCTCACCCGTTCGCCATGGACGCTCCGCCCCGAAGCAGGCGGCCGGGCCGTTCGCCGGTCTCCTTGCCGTTGCGGAACAGGACGGTGCCGTTGACAACCGTGGCGGCGATGCCGGTCGCCCGTTGGAGGTAACGCCGTCCGCCGCCGGGCAGGTCGTCGGCCACGACCGGTAGGTCTGGCGCGATGGTGTCGGGGTCGAAGACGTTGATATCGGCCATCATTCCCTCTTGCAGCAGACCGCGATCCTGGAGGTGCCAGTGCAGGGCCGGTCGGTGCGTGATCATGCGCACCGCCTCCTCCCACGTGAAAATCTCGCGGTCGCGCACCATCGACGCGAGAAGGTATGTCTGGATGGAGCTGTCGACGATCTGGCTCACGTGCGCGCCGGAATCAGAGAACGTCATAGCGGTGGCGGGGTGACGCAACATCGGGAACAGAAGCTCTTCGGGTTGCGGGGCGATCACTTGCGAGAAGAGCGCCTTCAGCTCGGTCTCGATCGCAATGTCGATGATGGCCTCTACGGGACCCGTCCCGCGCGCCGTGGCCTCTTGCGCAACGGTGGCGTTGCGCAAGTGGGCGCTGCGCATTACTTCCATCCGCTCGTACTTGGGACGGCGCGCTTCCGCGCCGATGGCCCGTCCGAACTCGGCGTTGTTCGCATCGTCGACGAGCCGGGCGCGCACCGCAGGGTCCTTCAATGCTGCCAGCTGCTGGGCAAGGGGCAGGGAGCGGATCTTCTTCCATTCGGTGAACCCGTCGAAGGGCATCCGGGTGAGGAACGACATGACCGAACCGACGCCCCGGCAATGTGTGAGACCGAACATGGTGCCGCCGCTGGCGTTGACGTCGTCGATCACCGCGAGGAGCTCGTTACCGATCGTCGACGCGAAGAGACCAAAGGTGACGGGCACGCCGGTGTCAAGGGCCAGCGCCCGCAACCTGGCGTAGTACTCGTGGCGTTCGTCGGGATCACGCGACGCGACCGCGGCTTCGTTGGCGATCTCGAACACGCCTCGGCGCTCTTCGCCCAGGACACCCACGAGGGCCCGCACCTCGTCCCACGACGCCAACCGAGACGCGACGGGCAGATCGTCAGGCGTTTCGTGGTTGATGCTGCGCGACGTCGTGAACCCGACCGCGCCGGCCCTCATCGCCTCGCGCACTTGCACGGCCATTCGGGCGAGCTCATCGGGTGTGGCCTCGCGCTCGAAGGCCGCCTCGCCCATATTCCACGTGCGCAGCGGTGAGTGCCCGATGTTGGCGGCGTAGTTCAGGCCTTTGGGCATCCGATCGACGGCATCGAGGTACTCGGGAAACGACGTCCAGCTCCAGTCGATACCAGCTTCGAGCGATGTCCGGGCGATGTCTTCGGCCCGCTCGAGGTTGGCGACCGCGAGCTCGCGCCCCTCGTAGGACGCGGGCGCGAGCGTGAAGCCACAGTTGCCCATGACGACGGAGGTGACCCCATGCCAGCACGAGTTGGTGCCGAGCTCGTCCCAGAACACCTGGGCGTCCATGTGCGTGTGCCCGTCGACGAAGCCGGGCGTGACGTAGTGGCCCTCGGCGTCGATCTCTCGGCTGCCCTTATCGGTGATCGGGCCGAGCGCCGCGATACGGTCGCCGACGACGCCGACATCGCCCCGGTAGGCCGGAGCCCCCGACCCATCCACGATCGTGCCATTGCGAATTACCAAGTCGTAGTTCATATCGGCCCTTCTGGCTCTGTGATGCGTCCGGGCGCGATGGCCCGACCGCACCCTACCGCTCGGCGCGTGTCCGGCGCCATCACACAGTCAGCCTCGCCATCGCGGAGGGCGCGACCTACGACGCCTCGGTGAGCGTTCCTTCGGCGTGCTGGGCCCTGAGCACCTTTTTGTCGAACTTGCCGACGCTGGTTTTCGGGACGGCGTCTATGAACGCCCATCGCTCGGGCAGCCACCACTTGGCCACCCGTCCATCGAGGAACGATTTGAGCTCGTCAACCGTTGCTGACGCCCCTTCCTTGAGAACCACACAGGCCATCGGCCGCTCGTCCCATTTCGGGTCGGGCACCGCGATCACCGCGGCTTCGAGCACCGCCGGATGAGCCATGATCGCGTTCTCCAGATCCAGCGACGACACCCACTCGCCACCCGACTTGATCACGTCTTTGGTGCGGTCGGTGATCCGAATGAAGCCCTTACCGTCGATCGTGCCCATATCGCCGGTGCGCAGCCATCCATCGTGGAACTTCTCGGCCGATGGATCCTTGTAGTAGCTGGCCGTCACCCACGGGCCTCGTATCTCGATTTCGCCCACCGTGGCGCCGTCGGCCGGCGCAATCGATTCGTCCTCCAAACCGATGCGGATCTCCACTCCGGCGACGACCCGTCCGGCCGTGTCGCGCCAATTCATGTCGTCTTCGGGCGCAGCCGATTTGGGGGCTATCGCCAACGTAGCGACGGGCGATGTCTCGGTCATGCCCCAACCTTGAAAGATCTTCACGCCGTAGCGGTCTTGATAACGCTGCATGAGGACGCGGGGCACGGCGCTACCGCCGGCGGTGACGAACCGCAGGCTCGAGAGGTCGAGTTCGTTCTTCTCGCCGAAGTTGTAGAGATCATTCCAAATGGTGGGCACGCCGCTCGACAGCGTGGGGCGCTCGCTCTTGATCAGCGCGCCGAGGGGGGCGGCCTGGAGGTACTGGCGGGGCATGATCAGATCACAGCCGGCCATGAACGCGGCGTAGGGCAGACCCCACGCGTTGGCGTGGAACATCGGCACGATGATGAGGGCTTTGTCGCGCTCGGCCACACCGACCGACCCTGCCGATGTGATCGCCATCGAATGCAGAAAGGTCGAGCGATGGCTGTAGGCCACCCCCTTCGGGTTGCCGGTCGTGCCGCTGGTGTAACACATCGCCGCGGCCGACCGCTCGTCGAGATCGTCGCGCCACGCGAACATCGACGGCTCCGCGCCGATGGCCGCCTCGTAGTCGTGCACCTTCGCGGTGGGAAAGGCCTCGCCGAGCATCGAATGGTCGCCGTCGCCCACGACGAGGAAGTGGCGCACATTCGGAAACGTGCCGCCGACCTTGCACGCCACCGGGACGAGCGAACCATCAATGATGATTATGCGGTCGTCGCCATGGTTGACCACGTACGTGAGTTGTTCGGGAAACAGCCGGATGTTGAGTGTGTGAAGCACCGCCCCCATGCTCGGGATGCCCAGATAGCACTCGATATGGGTGCTGTGGTTCCACGCAAAGGTACCCACCCGTTCGTCGCCGGTGATGCCCAATGACCGCAACGCGTTGGCCAGTTGCGCGGAACGGGCGCCGATTTCCGCGAACGTCTTGCGGCTCGTGCTGAGGGACCCGGTGACCGGGTCGAAATGGTCGACGTCGGTGACGACCGAATCGGCATAGACCGACTCCCCGCGGCGCAGGATATGGGGAATGGTGAGTGGGAAATCCTGCATGGTGCTATCCATCGGCCAAACGTATCGCAGGAACACGCCGTCGGCCCGGCCCGGCAAGGCACTAGCGTGGGGTCGTGCCCGGTGGTCCCCTGATAGTTCAGTCCGACCGTACGCTCCTGCTCGAAATAGACCACGAGAGCGCCGATGAATGCCGTGGGGCCATCGCCCCGTTCGCCGAGCTGGAACGGGCTCCCGAGCACGTTCACACCTATCGCATCACGCCGCTGGCCCTCTGGAACGCCAGCGCCGCCGGCCACGACGCCGAGCAATGCGTCGACGCCCTCCTCAGCTTCAGCCGCTACGAACTGCCGCAGGCGCTGCTGATCGACATCGTCGACACTATGAGTCGCTACGGTCGCCTGGTGCTTCTCCAGGACCCGATTTTCGGACTCGTGCTGGAGAGTCACGACGATGCCGTGCTGGCCGAAGTACGGCGCAACAAGGCCATCGCACCGCTCCTCGGATCGACAGTCGGCCCGGGACTGGTACTGGTACAGCCGGCCGATCGCGGGCGGCTCAAGCAAGCGCTCATCAAAGTGGGCTGGCCGGCCGAAGACCGGGCCGGTTACGTCGACGGAACCGCGTTCGCCATGTCGCTGAACGAGGAGGAGGGGCCCGACGGTTTTCAGGTCCGAACTTACCAACGCCACGCCGCTGAGGCGTTCTGGGCCGGTGGAAGCGGCGTGATCGTGCTGCCGTGCGGCGCCGGCAAGACCGTCGTCGGCATGGCCGCCATTGCCAAGGCCCAAGCCACCACGCTTATCCTCGTGACCAACACCGTCTCGGCCCGGCAGTGGCGCACCGAGCTGCTGGCCAAGACCAGTCTGCGGCCGGAGGACATCGGTGAGTACTCGGGCGACCGCAAAGAGATCCGTCCGATCACCATCGCCACGTACCAAGTGCTGATCTCGAAGACCAAGGGCGAGTACCGCCACATGGAGATATTCGACACGCAGGATTGGGGCCTGATCGTGTACGACGAAGTCCACCTCCTGCCCGCTCCGGTATTTCGGGCCACCGCTGATCTCCAGTCCCGGCGCCGCCTCGGGCTCACCGCCACCCTCATCCGAGAAGACGGCCGCGAGCGCGACGTGTTCAGCCTCATCGGTCCGAAGCGCTACGACGTGCCCTGGCGCGACCTCGAAGTTCAAGGGTGGATAGCCCCCGCGGTATGCACCGAGGTGCGGGTGACGCTCACCGACGACGAACGTATGACCTATGCGCTGTCGGAACCCGACGTGAGCTACCGGGTGGCGTCGACCGCCGTGTCGAAGATCGCTGTGGTCGAGGCCCTCGTGAAGCGTCACCCCGACGACCTCATTCTGGTCATCGGTCAGTACCTCGATCAGCTCGACTCGCTCGCCTTCCACCTCGGGGCGCCACTCATCACGGGGGCAACCCCCAACCAGGAGCGCGAGAAGCTCTACGACGCGTTCCGAAAGGGCGAAGTGAAGATGCTCGTCGTGTCGAAGGTGGCCAACTTCTCGATCGACCTTCCCGACGCTTCGGTGGCCATCCAAGTGTCAGGCACGTTCGGCAGCCGTCAGGAGGAGGCGCAACGCCTAGGCCGGATATTGCGGCCCAAGAGCGATGGTCGCCAGGCCAACTTCTATACGGTGGTGAGTCGCGACACCAACGATCAGAGTTTTGCGGCCAACCGGCAGCGGTTTCTGGCCGAGCAGGGCTACAGCTACACGATCGTCGACGCTTCCGACGTGCTGGGCTGAAGAACGCCTTGAGAATCGGCGTTCTGGTCCTCAATTACAACGCCGAGAAGTTTCTTCGAGAGGCCCTGAATTCCTTGCACGCGCAGTCCCGGGCTGCGGATGCGGTGGTTGTCGTCGACAACGGTTCGGACGACGATTCGTTGGCGATGCTCGAACGAGAACGAACGCGGTGGCCGGAGTTGCGCGTGGTCGACCAACGAAACGTTGGCCAGCTCGCTGGATGGCAGGCCGGTTTGCGGGCGCTCGCCGACGTCGACGTCGTTGCGCACCTTGATTCCGACGATTGGTACGAACCCGACTACCTCGGAGCGGTCGAAGC
>JANYDT010000104.1 GCA_025359845.1 Acidimicrobiia bacterium | reverse complement strand
GGCTAGACGGCCATCCCCAGTCAAGTGAGGCCGACGACCTGGCCGCCCGCGACGAAGCGGCCCGCGAGGACGCGGCCCGAGACGAAGCCGATCGTCGAGCCGAAGCCGTCCGTCGGGCCGAGGCGATGTCCAAGCCGGTGGTCGAGGCGGTGGCGCCCACGAACGAGAAACGTCCTTCGACACCACTCCGCCCGGTTGCCGTCGTGACCCAAGGGCCGGGCCAACCCGAGGCGCAACCCCCCGGCGAAACTCGCCGTCCGGTTCCGCCCAAGTTCGACCCTCGCGTCGAGCGGAACCCGGGTGATCTGATCTGCGGGCAATGCGGCGTGGGCAATGGGCCGACCCGAAAGTTCTGCCGCTCGTGCGGAGCCCCGCTGACCGAGGCCTTGATCGTCCATATTCCGTGGTGGCGACGACTGTTTCGGCGTCATCCCAAGACGGGCGCCGAACCGAGCCCGGGTACTGGCGCCGGCCGGGCCGCGGCTTCTGGTGCGGCGGGGCCGGTCGGATTGTCAGGGGCCGCCGGCGTCTCGGGACCGCCGGCTCGCCACGACGCCACTGACCGCGTCCGCAAGTCGGGCCGCTCCATTCGCAAACGGGCCCGCATGACAGTCCGAGCCGGGAAGTCCGTCGTGAGTCGGTTCATGCGGGTGGCCGCCGTCCTCGGCGTGATTGGTGTGGCCGGCGTGAGCCTCGGGCCGTGGCGCAACGGTCTTCATGAAAAGGCCAACCGGTTCTTGCAGAACGTGCGCCAAAAGATCCACTCGCAGGTCTCGCCGACTTACCAGACCGTGCACCCCATCAGTGCGATTGCAACGTCGTCGGCCGTCGGACATACGCCATCATTGCTGATCGACAATGCTGACAGTACCTATTGGTCAGAAGGAAAGAAGGCGAATGGAACTCTCTCGAGGGTGACCGTCACGTTCGAATCACCGGTCGAGATTGGTCGAGTAGGTTTTCGAAACGGTTCGGCTGATGACGCCACTATCGCACAGCCCCGCCGGCCGGAAAAGGTTCGATTGTTGTTTAGCGGTGGCCAAGAAAAGGAAGTCACCCTCAAAGATTTGGTGACGTTTCAAGCCTTTTCGGTCTCGGCTCACAAGGTCAAGAGCGTCGATATCGTGATTGAGTCGGTGCACGGACCGGCGAAGGGGCACCCCAGTTCGATTACCGAAATAGAGTTCTTCACGAAGAAGTAGGGCGGCCCCTACCCTAAACCGGCTGCAGCCCAAGCTCGTCGAGGACATCGGCGTACGACTGGCGCGCCCGGGCGGCACCGGCGTGGTCGTGGTTGCGTTCGTGGGCTGACGCCAACAGGCGCCACAACGCATCGTTGTAGCGATCGATGCCAACCCCGCGGCTGGCGGCCGCGGCAGCATCGCCATGGCGACCGCCATCGAGTGCGATTTCGGCCAGTGCCTCGGCGGCATACACGCTGTCGCGACGACATCGTTCGCGAACGGCCAACACCCACTCCGCCGGTCCGTCCTCCGACAAGACTTCGCCGCAGTACAGCTCGAGCGCCTCCCGAAAACAGGTCTGCGCCCATTCGAGATCACCACCGGCCCGGGCCGCCCGCCCGGCGGCCACGGCGTGGCCGAGGGCGAGAACGTCGACGACCGCGCCAGGCGGCACGGCCAGCACATAGGCGTCACCGTCGCGGATGAATGAGATGCCTTCGCCGTCCGCTGATCGCGATTCCAACGCCTGGCGCAAGGAAGAAATGGCGACGTGAAGATTGCGGGGCCCGGCATCGCAGGCCGCCTCGGGCCACAACGCTTCGAGGATGGTTTCGCGATGAACGGGCTGTCCGGTGTGCAGCGCGAGTAGGCGCAACAGGGCTCGGGCGCGGGGTCGAATCGCACTCAACGTGACCGGTGTGCCGTCGATCTCGAGGCGGAAGCGGCCCAGACACAGCACCCGCACGGGTATCTGGGCCGGTGCTTCAGTCGAGCCGACCGAATCGGCCGTGGCCGACTGAGCGGCGCCCGACCGTGAGGGTGGCGCCAACGTCGGTGAGGGCAATGCAGGTTCGGGCAAGGCACCTTCGGGCGACGTCGATGTGTGGCTCGGCGGGAGCCACAATCCGCAGCGTTGGGCGAGGGCCGCCGCTTCGGCGTCGCTATCGCCGCGGGCCCACAGCGCCAAGGCCAACGGGCCCCGAGCGCCGACGGTTTTGGCCAACCGCTCGGCCCGGCGCGCCAGTTCCTCCGCTCCCGTCCCTCTCGCTTGGGCCAAAGCCACGGCCCCATAAGCCAGAGCCCACGCTTCGAGCACGCCGACTTCGAGTCTATGAAAGGTGTTTGCGGCCGCTTCGGCCGATTCGGACGCGGCCAACAGCAAGCCATGACTGGTGTCCGTAGGACCGAAGGCGGCGGCCAGTACCGCTCCGATGGCGCTGAACAACTGGAACAGGGCTTCATCCCACTCCACCTCGCCGTTGGGTTCGCGACGGTGGCGTCCGCCGAGGGCCAGCGACATGTGAGCCACGCGGGCGATCCAGGGCACGGCGATGCGCTCGGCCGTAGTGGCGGCCCGTTCCAGCTCTTCGACGGCGACGTGCCCAGTCGACAACGTGGCGACGATGGCCGCAACCACTTCGGCGACGACTTCGAGGACGGGCGACAAGTGGCCCTCGCGCAATGCAATGCGCAGTTGCCGACTGGCGTCGGTGAAGGAACCGGCCAACGCTTGCGCGGTCGCGCCGGCAAAGTTGAGGAGGACCCTAGCATCGTCAGCCGGATTCCCCTCGGCCAGATTGTCGTTGGCCGGGTCATTGTCGGCCGGGTCATTGTCGCCCGGATTCCCGTTGCCCGGATTCCCGTTGCCCTGGTCCCCTTTGGTCGACATGGCCGAGGCCGTGATGCTGACGCCCAAGGGGTCCGATTGCATCGCCTGCAGAATCAATCCGAGCCAATCGGCGGCCCCCCCGGGTCGAGCCACGGGGTCGGTCCAGGCCCGAAGATGGCGCCGCTCCCGAACGCAGATGTCGCGTACCGCGGCGATAGAGCCGACCTGTTCCGCCCGTTCGTATCCCGTCAGGGCGGCCGCCACGGCACCGGCTGCCACCTTGTGGCGAGCGGCGGCGAGCAACAACCAAGGATCGGCATCGACCACCGACGAGGGGATCGCCTCCAACACCTCGTCGAGCCCCTCAAGGGTTGAACCGAGGCCGAGAAGCCGAGACGCAGCCGACCAGTCGCCACATCGACAGTACGCTCGGAGGGCGTCGGCCGGCGCCCCCCACCGCTCCAACAGCGCCGCCGCCTGAACATATCGCTCGGCCAGTGCCGCCTCGCCTTGTTCGTGGGCCAAGGTGGCCTCGAGATAGGACCGCAGCACTTCGTGGTAGCGAAACGTCCCCGCTCCATCCAGTTCTTCGGTGAAGACCTGACGACGCTCGAGCTCGGCGAGATGTTCACCTGACCGATGGGTCGACAGAAACTCATCGCACAGCGGGCCGGTCATGCGGCCGAGCACGCACGTGTCGAGCAGAAACCGGCGTAGCTCGGGGGGCAGCCCGTGCAGGACGTTTTCGGCCAGATAGTCAGATACGAGGCGGGAGCGTCCGGCCAAAACCCCCAACATACGGCGCCGCTCGCCCGGCGGTTTGGCTTGGGTGGCCAGATGGAAGAGCTGCAAGCCGGCGGCCCAGCCCTCTGTCCGCCGCGCCAGTACGACGAGGTCGTCGGGAAGGAGCGGATCACCGTAGTAGTCCTGGAAGAGTTCTTCCACTTCCCAATGCCGAAAGCGCAAATCGTCGGGGCCCAGTTCGGCGATGAGACCGTTGGCCCGCAGTCGTGACACGTTGAATCCCGGCGCCTGTCGGGCCGCCAACAACATCGCGACACCGGTCGGCAGCAGCGTAATAAGGCGCTCCAGGGCGGCTTCGGCCGGGCTGCCGGCAAGGGTGTGTACATCATCGACGATGATCACCAGTCGGGTGCTGTCGGCTGGCCCACCGACGACAAGGCCGTCAAGGGTGTTGGAGGCCTCCTCGACGCTGCTCCAGGCAAAATCGGCGCCCGCGACCTGATCGGTGGCGGCCGCCACCGCCGCCCCCAAGTGGGCGAGCAGGGCGGTCTCTGACGTATCGGGGGCCTCCGCTCGATACCAAGCCGCGGGGATGCCCGAACGCCCGACGTACTGAGCCAGCAATGTCGTTTTGCCGGAGCCGGCGGGAGCCACGATGAGCACGCAGCGATCCCTGGCCTGTGTCAACCGGTCGAAGAGCCGCAAACGTTCGATCCCGCGCAACCGTGGCGCGCGCACCTTCGCGTGGGGGATGGGCCGGTCGCCAGGCGACGGCGTTCCTTGCGACATCACCAGCTTCCTTCCTCTGGTCCAGCAGGCCTGCAGACATCCGTGGAGTTCCGTCAGGGTGGCGTGTTCGTGGCATTGGGAAGATTCCCAAACCGATCATGCCCAAAAGCCGAGAGGTCGCGCCACCCGGCGCGCCCAGGGCTTCGCGGGTGGGTCTTCCTCAACGCCAACCGCGGGCTTGATCGCCGGCAACGGCCACGAGACGATCGAGCGTGGGGCCCAACGCATCGACCTCCGCGATCTCGGTCGCCGGGTGGGCCCGCATGGTGATGACGAGGGGCGGGTCGGCTTCATAGGATATCCACGTGATGTCGGCGCCGCCGATCGCGGTTCCTTTGGGTCGGTGCACACCGAGGTGAGGCGGGCGAAAAGCCGTCTTCATGGCGGCGCGCAGCTCGTGCATCGCTTCGTCTCCGAAAACGGCGGCGCGTTCCCAGACCCAGTCCTTGGTCGAGAACTTGAATTGGCCATCGACAAACTCGGCCACGGTGTCGGTTCGCTCCTCGCAACGCCCATCGCCGAATACCCGCCGTTCGTATGGACGGGCGGTGCCGCGCACGATCTGCTGTTCGAGGACGAGCGCTGCGCCGCCGTCGGCGGGTTGCTTCGGGGGTCCGTTGGCTCTCATGCGGTGCGTGTCCCGTCGTCGGGAGCGGGCGCCTTGAAGTCACCAGGACCGCCGGCCGGCGTAGCCGCGCTGGGCGAGGTAACGAGCTTCGGTGCGCCCACCTTCCAGTCATAGAGGGACGTGATGACGTTGATCGCCTCGACGAACGTCGAGTAATGCTGAGGCCGCACGACATTGCCCGACGACATGATGTTGTCGTTGTTCTCGAACACCGAGCCGGCGACGCCGGCGCTCTGGGCGAGGTCGTGGTGTTCGGTCTTCTGGCCCGCGTCTCCCCCCGTGCCCCCCGTGCCGCCGCCCTTGTCGGTGCCGTACTCGTCGCCCAAGCCGAACATGTGACCGGCTTCGTGGGCGGCCACGATTTGGGCGACGCCGTCACCGACCTTGAGCGCGCAGTCGTCGCCAGTGCCTCCGACGAGCACAGTCGTCAAGCGACTCGCGGCCAACCCACGCGATGTCAGCGCGGCCTTGATCTTCGTGGCGCGCTTCTCGGCCAGTTCGGGAGCGCCGGGCACGGCAAGTTCGATGGGCGCATCGGTGCCGGGGATGGCGGCCCCGCAGAGCTGGCAGCCGGCCCCGGTACCCGACTTGAAGCGGATGGCCAGCATGTCGAGCTTGCCGGTCGCCGATGGGTCGATGTTCTCCGATCCGGTTTGGAATTTGACAGAGGCGTTCAGGCTGTTGTCGGTTCGGCCCTCGACGTCAGATGAGTAGATGGTCATCGTGTTGTTCGTTGCGCCCGATCCCCACCCCGAGCCTCCCAGGCCAATGCCCGGATCGACACTGCCGTATTCGCCGACAAAGCCGGGCGAAGCCTTGTATGCCACAAGCTCCATATGATCATCACCGGCCTTCTTGGAGTCGATGTGCTCTGTCACGCTCACGACTACGTTGACGTTCGCGCCGACATCTTCCCAGTACTTCCGTTCGACATGTAATTGGAATTTCGAACTCCACACGGACTGGATCTGACTCTCGTACCGCTCGGTCCATGGCTCCTTCTCGGCGCTGTTCCACTGGAACTGCGCGACCGCCGCGGCCCGTTTATCGAGCGGCATCTTGTTGATGGCCGTAACCGCGGCCGCGACCTTGGCATCACCGGACTTCGCCACGGCCGCGCCGTCCTGCAACTCCATCGAATCGCGAAAATCGACGCCCCCGCGCAGCGTGATGGCGAGGGTCGACCCAATGGCGTCGTACTTCGCCTCGAACCCGCCGAAACCGGTAGAGGGACGGTAATCGGTCGGGCCGTAGGGGCCACCGGCGCGGAACTTTCCTTTCTCTTCCACGGCCGTGTCATAGAGCTCTTGATCGGTCGGGGTGGAGAACGGCCAGAGGCGCTGGAGAAGCCCTGTGACGGCGCGATTGCCCACAAGGCGCTGCAGTTCGATGGTTTGTGAGGCGAAACTTTGCGGTCGCGAGGGGTCTGACCGCGTCGGACTCGTGGTCTTGGTGGTGGAAGGCAACAGGCGCTCGGGCCCACGACGCATGATGAATTGTACCTCGCCGGCTCGAAAGGCGCCGGCTCGAAAGGCGCCGGGACGAAAGGCGCCGGGACGCGGCGGAGCATGGGCTTTCGCAGATGGCCCGCCACGTCCTGGACGCCACCGGTGGACGCCACCCGTGGACGCGCAGTCAGTCTCCGACGGTGAAGGGTCCGAGGTGCGCGGGATTCCTCACCGGCGGGGTGGTGCCTTCCACGTTGAGTTTGGGGATGAGTTTGTCGAGCCAGCGCGGGAACCACCAGTTGCGGTCGCCGAGCAGTTCCATGGTGGCCGGCACCATGATGACCCTGACGATGGTGGCGTCTATGAACACGGCGGCGGCCAGGCCGACACCCATGACCTTGATGGCGCGTTCTCCGAGGACGAATCCGAGGAATACGCACACCATAATGGCGGCGGCGGCGGTGATGACCCGGGCGGTCGACGCCAGGCCTTCGACGACGGCTTCGCCGTTGGGTTTGCCGTGGTCGTACTCCTCACGGATGCGTGACAGCAGGAACACTTCGTAGTCCATCGACAACCCGAACACGATGGCGAACAACATCATGGGGATCCACGGTTCGATCGGCCCCGGTTTACCGATGCCGATGACCGACGCCCCCCAGCCGTACTGGAAGATGGCGACCACCAGCCCGTAGGCGGCGCCGATCGACAACAGGTTCATGATCACCGCTTTCAACGGCACCACGATGGAACGGAACACCGCCATCAGCAACAAGAAACTCAGCAGCAGCACCACCCCGATGAACAACGGGAGCCGACCCCCGATGAGCGAGGCGAAGTCGATACCCGCGGCGGTGAACCCGCCCAAATAGGCAATGGCCCCCGTCCCGGCCACTGCCGGTGCGATGACATCGTTGCGCAGGTGATGCACCAGTTTCTCGGTGGCCGCGTCCTGCGGGCCGGTGGTGGGAGTGAAATTGATGAGGAACGCGTTGCCTGACGGCAACTTCTGCAACACCGACGACGCCACACCAGGCGTTACTTTCACCGCATCGGCGAGCTTTGTCGCCGCCTGTTTGGCGGCGGGGGTGGATGCCTCGATGGCAATTAGCCCGGGAGCGTTGGACCCCGCTCCGAACGCTGCCGCTTTGATGTCGTAGGCCCTGCGGGTGGTGGTGTCCTTGGCGTTGTTGCCCTGATCAGAGAACCCCAGACGCAACGAAAATAGGGGAATGGCAGCCACCACCAACAGCGCCAGACCACCAAGGGCGAACGGCCACGCCCGGCGTTGAACCAACCGACTCCACCGGTGCCACCCTGTCTCCTTGCCCACCACCGGCTTCTTGCGGTGAATCGAGAATTTGTTGATGTTGTACCCGATGAACCCCAACATCGCCGGAATCAACGTCACTGACGCCAACACAATGATGAACACCGGGGTCGCGCCCGCGATCGCAATGCCGTTGATGAAACTCAACCCCATAAGGAACATTCCCAACATGGAGATGATCACCGTGCACCCGGCGAACACGACGGCCCGCCCTGCCGTGCCCAGCGCCCGGACCGTGGCGTCGTGCGGGTTCAACGTATGCAACTCGTCCTTGTACCTCGACACGATGAACAGTACGTAGTCGATGCCCACACCCAGACCGATCATGGCCGTGATGCTCGTCACGAACGAGGGCATGGTCAGGAATGCCGACCAGATCCCCACCCCAGCAATGGCAATGCCCACACCCAGCGCCGCCGTCAGGATCGGCAACCCCATGGCGATGATGGACCCGAACGCGATCAGCAGGATAACCACGGCAGCCAACAACCCGAACGCCTCACTGGGCGGCAACTTGAACGCCCCGAACGGCAGTCCACCGAACTCCGTGACAACGCCTTGCGAACGCAACGAGGTCGCCAACGGCAGGATCTTCTTGACGGGTTCGGTTTCCAGATCCACCCCCGTTTGAACGTTACACTGGCCACCCCGACGGTGCCGTCAGCCGAAATTTGACCCCGCTTGACATCGAAAGGTGACGTGACCGACGCCACGATCGGCTGCTTGGGTAATGCCGTCAACCACGCCGTGATGGCCGGCTGCTTGGAGGCCACGCCGCCCTTCACCTGGAACACCACTTCGCCGGATTCACCCCGTGCCGCCGCCCTACCCGACGGAAACTCGCGAGCCAGGATGGCGGTGGCCTTCGAAGACTCGGTGTTGTTGTTGCCTCCGCCCTGCCCCGAATCGAACTTGCCGTTCAACGCCCCAGACACCGCAAACGTTGCCGGTAACGCCAACACCCATAACAGCACCACCATCCGCCGATGACGATGGTGCTCTGGACCTGGCGGTCATTCGATCGATCTGTACCGACGTAGCCTGGCTACGAGAACGTGGGCAGCAGGTTGTTGTTGTATCATCAGGTGCCATCGCCGCCGGGCGAATTGAATTGGGTCTGACGGAAAAACCGAAGACAATCCCTCAAAAACAGGCTGCGGCGGC
>JANYDT010000096.1 GCA_025359845.1 Acidimicrobiia bacterium | reverse complement strand
TTCAAGACTTTGCCCATCCGCCAATTCGAAGTGTGCAGCGCTGATTTGTGTTGATCCATGAAACTGCGAGAATGCTGCATGGTGTGCACATTGTGATGGTGGCGAAGACTTCGATACGACGAAAGCCCGGTCGCGGTCGATTTCCATCCACCATCCATGGCCACGAGATTGATGTTCACATAGACAAGCAGATCTGACGTGGCGGCCCGCTTGTTGATCTCCACCTCCTCGCCTTCTGGCGTCAAGCCGAGGAAGGCAAGATTGTCGGGGTCTTCAGCATCATGGTTGTAAAGCCGACCCGATGGTGCGAAGGCGTCATAGACCCGGTCGCCGACGGCGTGACGCAACTCGGATTCCGTCATGCGCCGATGGAGGGCGAGCGCGGCGATCAGTTCGACATCATCGACGCCGGCAGCGGCGGCCACGTCGAGCACCTCCTCGATCACCATTTGACGTATGTCGGGTTTGGCCATTGGTGGCAACGGCAACGAAATGTCGTCGAACGCGATGGTCAGCTTCATATCGGCGAACAGCAACGCCGACAACGGCTTCGAGTCGCCCAGCGGGTGGGCCAAGGCGTGGCGGATGGCGGAACGCGGGTCTTCGAGAGCTTCCATAGGCTCCGGTGCGTAGATGACCCGACTACCCGTCGGCAGCTTCTCCAATTTGAAGCCCTCCCCGTGCCAAAACAGCGTGGGCGGCGTCGATTTGTCGACCTCGAGCACGAAGCCGGGGCGACGGCCTTTCTTCGGACTGGTCATCGGATGCGCTCCTGGCGTAGGTCGAAGGCGATCTTGACGGCCCCGCGCCGACCGGCGGCACCGGCATGGGCGAGAGCGTCTTGATAGCGATCAAGGGGGTACAGGGCCGAAACCATCGACCCGAGGCGAAGGGCGGCGACCAGTTCCATGGCCAGCGCGAAGGTGCGTCGACCGGCCAAGGCCGACTCGATCCCGTAGGCGTAAGCGCCGAGCAGACGGATCTCTCGATGCCACAAAGGGGTGAGGTCGAACTTCACGACTCCGGGCATCCCGACCAACACGATCGTGCCTCCCGGCCGAACCACGGCCATGGCGTCGGCGAGCGATTGGGGCGAACCGACACAATCGATGACCGCATCGGCGCCGCCGGTAAGGCGACTCACTTCGCCGTCGCCAATGGCCAGCGATCCCGTTACCGAACGGACGGTACGGCGCAAGGCCGAAGGATCACAACCCACGGTGGCGCCCAATTGGGTGGCCAGGGCCCGTTGGTGCGGATGTTTGGCGGCCACGATGAGTGACGCCGGTCGGTTCCATCGCGTGAGGGCGGCGACGACCAGTAAGCCCAGGGTGCCGGCCCCGATGACGGCGACCGCGGCGCCGTCGAAGGAACCGCCAGCCAATGCGCCATGAATCGCACACGCTGCGGGTTCGATCATGACCGCGTCTTCATCGGTGAGTTCGTCGGCCACCACGTGGAGCTGCGACGGATGCGCGACCATGGCCGTAGACCAACCCCCTCCCGTGTCGCAGCAGAATCCGGTTTGGAGGCCGGCGTCGACGCGTCCGAACGTGATGCGCTCGCAGCGACCGAGTTGGCCCGACGCGCAAGCCGTACACGCGGGACGGATGCCGCGCGCCACGCAGCCCAGGACCGGTTCCAGAACTACTCGTTGGCCCGATTCGAGGGCACCGACGACCTCGTGGCCCGGCGTAAAAGGAAACGACACGATTGGCTCAAAATACCGTGATGAAATGCCTTCCACGGTCGCCAAATCGGAGCCGCAGATTCCAGCTAGAAGGGGCCGAACCCTGACCCACTCCGGTCCTGGCAAAGGCGGCGGGGCCTCGTCGTCGACGAACGACAGCGGACCGACGCGGGCCGCCGTGCCGGCCCCCCGGCCCAGCTTGGAGGCCGCCAACGCGAGCCCGTAGCGCGGGATCGACAGTTCGAACCGGAGTGCTTTCATGAGCGACCTCCACGCGGAGAACGCGTGGGCCGCAGTGGTCCGATCGGCAACCACGGGCGGGGTCCGCCTGGCGCCTTCTCCCAGTGCTCGACGTGCCAGCCCCGCTTGCGGGCAATCGTGGCCAGCTTGGCCTCGGGGTTCACCGCGACCGGATGGCCGACGGCTTCGAGCATGGGTAGATCGGACGCCGAATCGGCATAACTGACCGACTCTTCCAGGCGCAGGCCTTCGGACTCTGCATACGCGGCCAACACCATGGCGCGCGCTTCGCCGGTGGGCGGAGTTTCGACGAGTTCGCCGGTGAAGGAGCCGTCGGGGCGCTCGCCGAGTCGGGCCGCCACGATCTCGTCGAACAGGGGGCGCAGCGGCTCGACGACGAAATCGAGGGCGCCAGTGATGAGGATGGTGCGATGGCCGAGCGCGCGGTGTTCTCGAACACGACGAATACCGGCGGGAAAGGACTTGGTGACGATGAGTCTCGACAACAGCTCCCAAGCGTCTTCGCGCAGTAACGCCGAGGGTGCGTCTTCGTAGCGTCGGTAAAAGGATCGTAGGAAATCGCCGCGGTCCTTGCGGTCGAGCGACAGTAGCCCTGGGGCTTGGCGCAACATGTCGGCCACGAATCGGGCCCGTTCCGCGGCCGACAGATCGCGGGTGGCGAGAAACGAGAACGACTCCACCACGTTGGAGGCGATGAGAGTGTTCTCGAGATCGAACGCGGCGAGATGGCGGTCCTTCGAAAGGATGGCGCGGCGACCGCGTTCTTCACGCGATGTCGTGGTGGTCTTGCCCGGCACCATCTTGACCCGAGCGCTCTTCACCACCGACGGGAGGTGGACCTCCTGCACGAACTGGGGCCAGTCGATCGACGCCGGATCGAAGTTGAACAACGCCTGTTCTTGCGGGCTCAGCCGCCGGTGAAGGGCCAGGAGCCGGTCGATCCCGAAAATGGCTTCGGTCTCGGTGTAGGCCCCATACAGTTCGACGTACGAGAGCGCCCGTTCCGCTTGGCTACGTCGGTCTTCGAGCTTGGCCGCCAATTCCGCCCGCTGACCCCTGACCGGCAGCGAAGTGATGAGCCGCTCGCCCCGCCGCAACAGATCGGTCGCCCTTCGGAGCTGGCGCTCCACCCGTCCCCGGCCCGGAAACGACCATTCAGGCACCAGGATAGGTTGTCCTTCGGAGTCGTATATGGGATGGGCGGTGAACCATTCCCGAACGTTGTCGACCAGTTCACGGTAACGCAGGGGCTGGCGACTGCCCGACGCAATCTGGTACACGGACGGGCCTTCCGGTGATGGACCGGCGGCCGCGACCGCGATGATCCCAGCGACCACGAAGTCGACCGGAATCACATCAATGATCCCTTCGGGGATGCCCGGAAACTCTTTCAAGAGGCCGCGGGCATAGCTCACGATCACGGGCTCGGCCATGCGGAAACCGCGAATCCAACCCGGAACGGGCTCGGCCAGGGCGGATTCGATGATCGAAGGGCGCACGATGGTGATCGGCACAGCGGCCCCATGTTCCTCGACGAGCGCCCGCTCCCCGAGGGCCTTCGTGTAGGCGTAGGCGTCCGGCCATCCGAGGCTGGCGGCTCTAGATCGACCAGCTTCGACGAGTCGTTCATCGACCCAATCGATTCGAATTTTCTCGGTCTTGGCCGAGAGTAGGGGAGTGCCGGCGGCGCCCAGTTCGCGTCGAGCGCGGGCCCGAAATTCAGTCAGGCGCTTGGGATGACGCGACGAAGCGTCCAGGTCGGATCGAAGCCGACGGGCGGCTGCGACCTCGGCGCGCCAGTCGGCCTCCGTGGCGTAAGGCGTGTCGGTCAGCAGAGCCTCGCGGGCCGCACCTCGACGTTTGCCGGCCACATAACAAGTGGAAACGGCCACCAGATGAGCGTGGCTGCCCGACGCTCGGATGGCGGCCGCGACGCGCGTCGGTCCGAGAAGGTTGGTTTCGACCGCCGAATCAAGCGGCGAGTCGAAGGCGACCGCGGCCGCCGAATGGATGACAATGGCGCACGTCGCGAGGGCCGCCCGCCCCGCGTCGTCGAGCCCCAGGCCGTCGCGCGACACGTCTCCGTCGATCACCGTCACTCGCCGAGCGATCGTGGCTTCGAATCCCGTCACCGGATCATCGCCCAGCTCGCGGCGGAGCCGATCAAAGCAGTCGTTGCGGAGTATCTCCCTGCGCACGCGCTCCGCCGCCGGCGTCCGCTTGCCGGAACGCACGAGTAACACGAGGGTGCATTCCGGTACCCCGCGCAGGAGCCGCTCCACCAGGGCGGTGCCGAGAAAGCCGGTCGAACCGGTGATAGCGATACGGCGACTCGACAAGGAGCTGACGATCGAAAGAGCGCCGTCTCGGTCGTCGAGGGAGGCGCTCGAGAAGGCAGCGGACGAAGCCGTCTCGGCGGAAGATGCGGACATGGCACTAACTGTCTACCATGTGGTAAGTGGAGCCGTCGAACGTCACCCCCTTACGTCGTACCAGCGAGCGCATTCTCGACGCCGCGCTGCATAGTTTCGCGGGCCGGGGTTATGACGCCACATCGCTCGATGCGCTGGCCACCGGAATTGGCGTACGCAAGCAGACGATCCTGCATCATTTCCGGTCCAAGGACGGGCTGCTCGACGCCGTGTTGGAGCGGGCCGCGAATGAACTAGGTGACGAGATCGACCGCGCGCTCGAGGCTCCCGGTCGAGGATGGAGGCGCGTCGACGCGGTCGTCCGGGCCATCTTTCGCCTGGCTGGGACCCGCCCCGAACTGGTTGGCTTCGTGCGAGAAGTCGGCCGGCTCGGCGATCCCTTTACCGATCACCTGGTGCAGGCCATGGACCCGTTGCTGCAGCGGGCCTCGCAGTTCTTGGAGATGGAGATGGAAGCGGGCCGGATGATCCCCTGCGATGCCCGCCATGTGCTGTTTCTCGCCTACGCGGCGGTGATCGGAGCGGCCACGGAGGTCGAGGTTCTACGCGGGTTGGGCGTCACCCCGACGGCCCGACTCCTGGTACGGCGCCGACGCGAACTCATGGGACAGCTTGAATTTCAACTGCTTCCCAACAACGGCGTCCGCTCGGTCGTAGGGCCCCGGCGAGGGCGCGACGCCACTGCTCGGTAGCACGGGGGTCGGGCCTCGGCCTCCTGGCGGTTGGGCTTCGGTAGCTCGGCGTTCGGGGCCGACGCGCCGAAACGGGCTCGCAGACGGGGAGAGCCCGTTTCGGTCGGTGCTGCCGGCGCCTATGCGACGCCAGACGGTCAGTCCTTGTGGAGAAGGCCCTTGGCCTTGTCGAGGAGCCCACCGGCCATGCCTTTGACCTTCTCGAGGGCATCGATGTCGCCATCGCCGTCCTTGTCGAGCTTGCCCATGACTTTGTCCTTGAGGCTGTCCTTGCTATCGGCCGCGCCCTCCACGGCGTTGTCTCCATCCTTGGTCATCTTGTCCTTGAGATCCCCAGCGCTCGCCGTGGACTTGTCGGCCAGATCATTGGCTTTGTCTTTCATATCATCCGTAAGACCCATTGTTCGTTCTCCTTCGAAGTTGGACGTGCGCCCTAGGTGACGCCTCCCGGCGCCCATAGTCGCGCGTTTTCCTCTGCTAGGTTTTTGCGCTGTCCACCGCGGTCGCCTCACGGCATCGAAACTTGGGCGATTAGCTCAGTTGGCTAGAGCGCCGCCTTCACACGGCGGAGGTCACAGGTTCGAGTCCTGTATCGCCCACAGCGTTCCCCCTGGTCAGAGCGTAGTCGGCCTCCTGCCCGGGAGGCCTTCTTCTTTCCAGGTCCGCGTCAGGTCCGCGCGGAGTTGAGGGGCACTAGGTGACAAGAGTGAAATCCGCCAGCTCCTATTGGGAAGCGATCGAGCTTCGACCTCGGGCGTGGAGTAGCGGGGAAATTCGGGCTCGTGACGGACCCACGGCCGCGACGAACCAACGGGGCCCCGACCACCGTCACTGCCCGTGTGCGGTAAGTGCCCGAGGGAATTGGCCTGCATCGTCAAAATGAGTGGCAGGTACGATGGTGCGGTTTCGGAAGGGTACGAAACGAGTCATGCTCGATCTCTGCTCGCACGTCACTGCGTCCATAGCGCGGGAGGCAGCGGATGTTGTCGCAAGCGAACTTGTTGCCGCTTGGTCCCAACCCCAATAGGTCTGCTTGAGGTGGTCTCGCGCCGACGATGCGGTTCAGGAATCGGGCGCGGTCCCCAGCATCTTGACGAGCGCTGGTCTTGGTACGCGCAAGCAGCGGCCTAGGCGCACAACCGGCAGGCCTTCTTGCCCGTGGGTGGCGAGCCAGCGGCCGGCTTGTTCATAGGCGGTGCTGCGGGAAATATCAAGGATGCGTGCCGCGTCTTCCACTCGCAGGAAGGGCGGCAGCTGCAGGGTCGTCAGTTGCTCGGCCGTGATCTTCGGAACTCTCATCCTGGGGCCCTCACCATGGTTGGCTGCCGTCGCTGTTGACGAGGATAGGGAGGCTCCGGTGGCTCTCGGGCCGGCTGGCGAGTTGGTTCACGACGCTTTGCCGGGCGCTGTGCCACTGGGGCGGTCGTTGTGTTGCAGCATTCGCTGCAGAAATCAAATCCGGCCAAGGCGTGGTCGCCGTACGGTCCACTCCTCCGAGACCCGGAGTTTTGATTGGCGCGCTTCTTCGGGGGTGCGCAGCGAGCGAGGTCGGCGTGGCGGCGAATCGATCGGAACCGTGAGCCATAGCAACGGCTTGGATCCGGGTCGACGAGGGTGGAGCTGCATCGCAGCCCGGGCCTTCCACGGGCGCCGTGTTGAGGTCGGCGTAAGGGTCGGGTCGCACCTGGTTCGGGTCGCTGCAGCGACGCTGGTTTCGTTGATGGTGCGTTGCCTGGCATGGACTCGTCGGTCGAGGCTTAGTTAGCTGACGGTGTTCAGCGAGGGTTGAAGTTACCGGCGGTGGTAGAGAACGGTGGGGTTGACGACATTTACGGGTGTTCCGGCAGCAAATGCGTTGATCTGTTGGAAGATGTCGGTGAACTGCACTTCCCATTCGTCTCGAGTGACGTAGCCGATATGCGGTGTGCAGACGACGTTGGGCATCATGAGGAGCGGGTCTTCGGGGTTGGTGAGCGGTTCGTGTTCATAGACGTCCACGGCGGCTATGCCTGGTCGACCGGCACGTAGGCAATCGACGAGCGCGCCGGGAGCTATCAGCGATGCGCGGCTGGTGTTCACGAACAATGAAGTCGGCTTCATTTGTGCGAGGTCTGATGCTGTGATGGTGTGTCGGGTGGCGTCGACGAGACGAACGTGCACCGTTATCACGTCTGCTGTTTCGAAGAATAAAGCCCGGTCGGTCGCGACCTCAACACCATCGGCGGTTGCTCGTTCGCGCGACGTCCGTCCTCCGTACACAATCACGCGCATCCCGAATGCTTGACCATATCCGGCTACGACTTTTCCGATCCGCCCGTAGCCGTAGATGCCGAGTGTTTTGAGTACCAATGATTGTCCGACGTGGGTTTGCCAGTTGCCGGCGTGCAACGATGCGACCTGATTTGGGAGGTCGCGCATGGCGGCGAGAGTCAGTGCCCACGTGAGTTCTGCGGTGGCGTACGACGGTGATCCTGAATGCAGGTCCGATGAAACGACGATGCCCAATTCGGTGCAAGTGTCGATATCGATGTGCGGGTAAACACTACGGAGACTGATCAGTCGCAACCGGTCGAGTTTGCGAAGCAGCGACGACCGTATCTCGGTTCGTTCCCGGATCAGTACAAGCGCTTCGGAGTCGTGAAGTCGTTCGGCGAGCACGTCCTCAGAGTCGACGCGATCATTCCAGACCGTCACGTCGTGCCCGGTCAGCAGATCAAAACACTTGAGCGTGCGTAGCGTGTCACCGTAGTCATCCAGTACAGAAATCTTCACGTTGTTAGCTCCTGTCACAGCGGTCGCGGTCCACTAACTTGTATTGTACTTGCATTACGTTTGCTGCGTCCACGGCACCTCAATCCGAGTCGGGTGCCGAACGTCTCGGGCGAGGCGAGTGACGACGGGTCCGTGAACGTATGAGCGTTGCGAGTTCATCGCTGACGATCTGGAGCGGTTCGGGTTTGCGTTGCGCGCGGGCAAGCAGAAGTGCCCTTCGATGCCGGCAAGGACCACGACGGCCAAGCGATGAGCTTCAGGTTGGGCGAGACCGTGGGTACTGACTGATGCCGTCAACACGTCGAGCCAGCTCTTGAATGCGTCGCCGCAGACCTTGCCGAGCACGTCGGAACTGTGGGCGGTCTCGAACGTTACGGTTGCAAGTGGGCATCCATCGGCCCATACGTTGCCTCGAATTCCGCTGCTGGGATCGCGCCCCACGCGGCGACAAATTCGGCGGGATGAACATCGTTCAAACCTCGCTCTAAGAGCTGCTGATAGCACTCGCCACCGAGTGTCACGCTTCCGATACAAGCTGGTCCTTTCCGCCGCGAAAGTGATGGGCTTGCGAATCCCACGGGGTCTTGCTGTCGGCCACTACCTGACGCCATCCTGTCGCGGCGTTGCCCTGCCGCATTGAATGGTTCACCGGCTCGCGCGGTCACGTGCCCGCGTCGAAGAACGGCTCCGGCACCTGGAAGCTGAGCTACAGCGAACCTCCTCCATGCTAACCACACCACTCACAAACCCGACGTCTCGCCTCGGAGTGCTCGAATCCGCCGCGGAACATTTGAGGAGCAACCCTTGCCGAGCCGAATGTTCTGGTGCGCCATCGCCGACGCCGACCTGGCACTTCGCGCGGAGAACTTCGACGGACGGCGCACCTGACGAGAGCGGTCCGAGAGCGTCGCTCCCCGAGAGCAAAGAGCGGCTCGCTTCCGTCGCGAGGCCGGCCGCGTTACCCCGAACTCCTCGACCTTGTCGTTCCGCAGGCTTCCGGCTTCGTCTCGTGACCTTCGAGCTGCAGAGTCCCGGTACGAGAGCGTCGGCGAGCGCGGCCTGATCGACGAGCTGGCCAGGATCCGATCGAGCATCGCCTCACGATGCCAGGAGGCGGGCCAGATCCCTTGACGGCTTTCAGGCCACACTTGCCCGACTGGTCGCGGACCCCGAATTGGTACTGGCCGTCCGTGCCGACGACGCGAACCTCGCCGAGGACGGCGGACGATCGCATCGAAGTCCTGTGTTCGGTCTACCGCTCGAATCGGCTCACCGCGCTGGTACGGACCGTGCCCGAGGTCATAAGGGACCGCGTGGGCGATGTCCTCAGGAGTGCCCTAGCCGGCATTCGTGAACTTCCTCGCCTCGTCGATCGCGTCATTTTACCTTTGGGCATTCCTTCGTCCACGAGTCACGGAGGCGTTTGACCCGTTTGTCGGATGACCCGAGTTGGATCGCCTGTACGAAGGCGACTCGTCCGGTGCGTTGAATGGCGTTGGAAAAGCACACCACTCCGGCTTTGGTGAGCGTCTGCTTCCGAGCCGTCAGCTCTAGGAGCCCGAGAACTTCGAACGCTTTGCAGTCATATACGACCCCGAAGAACTCGGCTGCCGCGTCTCGACCCTTCTTGTCGGCCAACGGCGCGATCCCCTTCGCTAGACAGGCTTTTTGCGTAGCGGTGAGCTTGTCCGGCAGCGGTTCGTTCATTTGGTCGACGACCGTCTTGGCGGCCGTTGCACCCCTCGTCGAAGCGGCGACTGCCGGGCCCGTCAAAATTATTAGGGAGGACGCAATGGCGATCGCTCCGATGAGTTGTTGCGACCGCGACATTCACGACCCTCGATTGAGCCGCGTATCGGCAAAAGGGCTGTACCAATCTCGCGCTCCCACGGCTCCGAGGCATTCGTTGACTCGCGGCTGGTGAGCGATGGGCAAAATGAGCTCGCCAATAGGAGCAAGGGCCTCGGCAGTCAACGGCTGGGCGGTTAGCTGAATCACCCCACCATCATGGCCGAGCCTCGTCGGATGGTGGATGGCGAACCGACGATGGCATGCTGGGGCCGGTGCAGAACTACGAAGACGTCACGATCTATCCGCTCGACGACGACAAGGAGCAGCTGCTGCTGGCAACCCAAAACGAGTGCACGTTCATTTGGTCGAATAAAGATGGATGGCCGGTGGGCGTGATCATGAGTTACGTCTTCCAGGACGCCAAGTTCTGGCTCACCGCGTCGGCCCAGCGACTTCGCATCCCGGCGGTCCGCCGCGACCCCAGGGTGTGTATTTGTGTGACGAGCAAGGGCACCACGCTGGGCGCCAACTCCACGGTCACATACAAAGGAACCTGCGAACTGAGCCAAGACGACGCCACCAAGGCGTGGTTTTATCCGGCGCTGGCCAAAGTGTTGCGTCCGGACGACAAGACGGCGCAGAAAAACTTCGTGGCCTTTCTCGATTCGCCCAACCGTATAATTCTCTCGGTCACGCCGACCCAACGCATCGGCTACGACGGCGCCAAGATGGGCCGCGCCACCAAGGCTTGGCTCAGTTCCCGACCCGCGGCGACGCCGAGCGACGACCAAGTGTGACAGGGGGATGAGAAGCCCCCTCAGTAACTCTGCGCCGGGCCAGTAGCGTGCGCTCTTCGTGATCTGCCCCCCGGACCGTCATCGCCGTTTCGGCCGGTTCCGGGGACTGGTGGCAACGGTAGTCGTCGGACTCGTGACGACCGTATTGTTGAGCGGTGCGACCGCGCCGTTGTCGGGTGGTGCGACCTCGCTTAGTTTCGCCTCCGCGGCCGAAGCCCCGTGGCTTACCGCCCTCAATGCGGCTAGAGCTCAAGCCAATCTCGAACCCGTGGTTGACAACGTCGACCTGGGCATCGGGGCGTCAAGGCATGCACGATACGTGGTTGCGACAGGGCAGCTGGTCCACGCCGAGGACCCAGCCAACCCGAACTACAGCCAGGCCGGCGACAAGGCCGGCACCAGCGGGTTGGTGCGGGCGACGTTCGACATCCCAACGCCGCTCGAAGATATCGATGAGCTGATGCGGGCCCCGTTCCACGCCCTCGCCATCATCGACCCGGGCTTGCGATCGGTCGGCTTTGGCACGTTCACTGATCCGCAAGCATCGCCGTGGCGGTATGCGTCCACCGTCGCATTGGATCGGGCTCCGTTGCGATACGTGGCCAAGGTCCGGGTTCCGACCCGGGCGACCATGTGGCCGGGCGACGGGTCGACGGTGTCGCTGCGCACGATGGTCATGCATGAAGAGCCCGACCCGCTCTCGGCGTGCGATGGCTACGTCGGGGCCGTCGGCCTGCCGATCGTAGCCAACCTCGGTGATGACTTGATCGTGACCGGGGCCTCGGTACTGGCCGACGGCGTGACCGTGCCCACCTGTGTTATCACCGGCGACCGTTATGTGAATCCCGATCCGGTGCAGCAGGAGAATGGAAGGGCCGTCCTGCGCAAGAATGCGGTGATCATGGTCCCTCGCGATCCGCTGTCGGTCGGGGTGAGGTATACGGCGACGATTGTGGCCGGAGCGAAGACGTTCACGACCCATTTCAAGGTGGCGGGCCGCCGACCCGACCGCATCCGGACCCACAATTTTACGATCAATGACCAACACATGATCTTGTTGTGGGAGGCCCCCGACGACGGCGGTGTGCCGATCACGAAATACGTGGTCGATGTGGAGCCGGGTCCGATTCATGCTGAGTTTCCGGGGTCGACGACGGGTGCCAACTTTGAGTTTGCCCTGCCGCCCGGTCCCGCGACAGCGACCATTCGTGCCGTCAATAGGCTGGGCGCAGGGGAGCCACTGACATTCGGCTTCGACGTACCGCAAGCGATGGCCTCGACTACTACGACCTCGACCGAGCCCCCATCCGGCCCCGACGCCACGACCACGACTGCGGCCAAATTCTCGAAGCTCGCAAAAGCGACCGCCCGGACCTCGGCCAAGAGCGCGGCCACGGCGGTTAAGCGAAAGGCGAAACTGTGATGGCTGGATTGTGCTGGCTCAAGCGTGCGGCGACGGCTCCGCTCTGAGGGAAGGCAAGGCCGGCGACTGACCCTGCGACTAAGTTACGGCCATGGACGAAGTCGATCTTGAGTCCTACGGTTTGTTCGACCCCTAGACCAGCAGTGCCCGTGGCCGTAGTACTCCAAGATGCGCGCCGACGCGCCGGTGTTCGCAGTGCCGGGCACCGACTATTTCTTGGTGACCCGCTATGACCTCGTGTCCGACATCTCGAAATCATACGACGAGTGGTCGAGCAATTCGGCAATGCCGCCATCCCGGTCGGTGAGGAACAAGGCCCGCGATTGCGAGCATTGCGAGCAGAGATGGGGGGATGGACGGCGGTGCCAACGCTGCTCACGGCTGACCCGCCGGCTCATACTCGTTATCGCAAAGTGATCGCCCGGGCCTTTCATCCGAACGCCGTCAACAAGTTCGAACCGGCCGTGCGCGAGATCACCTCACGGCTCATCGACTCGTGGATTGAAACGGGGCGCATCGAGTTCGTATCGCAGTTCGGTGTCCCCCTACCGGTCGAGGTTATCGCTCGGGTGTTGAACGTGCCCGACGAGCGATTAGCCGATTTCAAGCGGTGGAGCGACGACTCGATCGCCGGGATCGGCTCATCGCTTACCGATGATCAGCGGGTTGCCGCAGAACGAGGTGTCGATCGTGCAGCAGCTTTTGGTCGCCGGAAACGAGACGACGACGAAGATGTTGACCGAAATGGTGCGCTTACTGGCCGAGCATCCGGAGGAATGGGAGCACCTGCGCGCTGACCCGTCGAGGGCTGGCAGCGTGGTAGAGGAAACGTTACGTCTGTCGACTCCGACCCAAGGTATTTGGCGGATCGCGACACGAGACGCCACGGTCGAAGGTGTCCACATTCCGAAGGGGTCACGGATCGTGATCATGTACTCGGCCGCGAATCGCGATCCGGAGGTGTTCGACGATCCGGAGGCGTTCTCTCCAGAACGCAACGGACTCGGCAACCACCTTGCCTTCGGAAAAGGCATCCACTACTGCATAGGGGCGCCGCTCAGTCGCCTCGAGGGCCGGGTCGCGGCCGAGGAGTTGGCCCGTCGAGTGCGCACAATCTCGGCTCCCCGACACGAACTCGTTCGAGTACCACCCCAGTTTCATGCTCCGAGGTCTAAAACGTCTCGACGTGGAGTTCAGCGCAACGTAACCGGCGCTCGTACTTGGTGCTTGCTTTTCGGCCGAGTTATTGAAAAGCTGATGAACTCCCCGATGCCCTCGTCGAAAGAAGTCCACATGCCGAACCATCAGTCGTTTCTCACTCGCCGTTTCGCTGCGGTGCTTGTGCTCGCCCTCGTCGGCCTCAGCACCCCCGCGCTGGCATCAACCGGCCCGGGTATGCCGTTCCCCAAGGTGGTCCTCACGGCCCAGTCCGGCAGTTACGAGGGGTCCCAAGGCAACAATTCAGTTTATTTTACGGCTGTTTTCAACCAACGGGTCAGAGGTTTCAGTTCCGATGACGTGCAGATTTGGGGCACCGCTAACCCGCAGTCTGTCGAAGTGTCGGGTTCCGGGGCGGCTTACACCGTGCGAGTCTCGGGAATGAACGCCAGTGGAAGCGTTTACGCCCAGGTACGCGAGAGGGCGGCGGTGAATCCGATGGGCCTTCCGAGTAGCGCCTCTAATACGGCCTACACGGCCTATACTTTCAGTGTCTGCACGGCGGTCGGCGATCTCGGCACCAACGCCCTACTCACGAAATGTTGACGGTCAGCCTCTTCGGCCCTTAAGGTCCGCGGCCCCCGACCTACCCCAGGGGCCGGGTCGGGGGCGTTACTTCAGGCCGAAAGCGCGCTTCATCGCCGCGGTGAGGCCGGTTTCGAGTTTCGCTGACGTGGCCGAAGATACCTGCCCAGATTTCGGGTCAACCCGCAGCAGCGCGTGGGTTGAGTCGTCCAGCTCGACGGTATTGCGGCCGGCGCCTTTCGACAAAATCGAGCGGAGCGCCGCGCTCGTCTTGCACGGAAATATCCCACCGCGAAGAGCACAGGCGGAGTACACGGCCAGGCCAGTCGGGAGGTTGGCTGCGAGCTTTTGGGGATCGATGGCATCTTGGGTTTGTAAGAATTTCAAGTTGCCGGGAGCGAACGTTTGGGCGAGGTAGCTGTCGGTCGGTTTGACCTTCGCCAATTCTCCGGCCCTGATCTGTTTCACGGCCGTCGAGATTTGGATGGCGGCGTCGTCAAGCTTTGCCTTCGTCGCGGTCGTGGAAGTGGCCTGAGTGTACAAGGCCGCGATGAGTTGACCTTCGAGCACCTCGAGGGCGCGGACGCCAGGCGGGTTCAGCACGACGAGCCACTTGAGCCCGGGCGTCGCCCTGGTGTCGGTAGCCAGACTGAGGGCAATCAAGGCGCCATCGCCATGGCCGAGAATGCCCAGTCGGGTGGGATCGATTCCGGACTGCGTCTTGAGGGTTTGGTAGGCAGAGTTGGCGGCGGCGATGAATACGCCATACGTGACGGTTTCGGGATGGGCGGTAAAAGTGCCGCCGCCCGTTTTGCCCGTGCCGAACTTGTCGAACCGCAAAGAGGCCAGGCCATTGGCAGCGAAGAAATCACCGAGTCGCTGCAAAGTATTGGTGGTGATCCCGTTGCCGTTGCCGTTGCGATCGGTTTGGCTGCGGTCGGCAATCAACAGCACAGCCGGCACCCGCGATCCGTCCGAAGGGTTCGCTGCCGGGCGCTCGAGCGTGCCATAAAGGGTGTTGCCGGCCGCCTTGAAGCTCAACTCCGATTCCGGATACTTGAAGTTGGGTCGTACCGCGAGGGCTACGGTCGTGGTCGGGTCGGCGGTCACCGTGGTGGAGGCACTCGCTGAAGCTGGAACCGTGGGGGAGTTGGAGGGACGGGGGGCGGCCCCGACGACGACCGTCGCGCCGAAATTGGACACAACGCCGACAATCAGCGCGACCATGAAAGGAAAGCTACGAGCACGACCCATAGCGCCAGTCTTGCGCAAGCCCAGGGCCCACATTTACTGCGCCCCAGTCGGTATGTTGCGTGACCCGAGCCCGGTCGGAGCCGGCTCGGTCAGCGACGGAGGCCGGTGTACACGACGGCGACCTTCTCGCCGGCCGGGGGCCCGAGGGCGATGGCGCCGGCCAAGGCCGACGATCCGGTGTGGTCGGCGTTGGCCCCGGTCGCCTCGTTAGCCCGTTCTAGTTGCCGCTCGGTCACCACGAGCGGCCAACCCCCGGTGTCGAGCATGGCCCGGACGAGCGCGAACCAGTCGTAGGTTTCATCGTCGACGATGCCGGTGGCGATCGAGGTTGGCTCGTCCTCCCAGGGCCACATGTGCCGGGACCTGTGGGTGGCGGCCCACCCCAGCGCGCCACTGACGGCGGCGGCCTGAGCGGGGTCGACGAGGAGCGTCGCCGCTTCTAAATCCGAAGCCCCGGCACAGTCGCTCGGGGATACGCCGCCAGCGGCCAGTGCTCGCTCGGCCACCCGCCGCCAAGCTCGATGCAGCGGTGCGCACCCTTCGGTCTGGACGAAATGCAGCCGCGGCGCGTCGTCGAGGGCCCCCAGGCGCCGGGCCACGTCGAGACCGAGGGCCACCGACGAGCCCAGGGCTCCGCCGCCGACGGGCACGCAGACCGGTCCGTCGGCCATGCCTGCCAGCGATAGTTGGGTCGCCAACTCGTAGCCGAGCGTGGCCCCGCCGTCAATGGTTAGCCCCTGCTCGCTGCCTTGGCCGCAGAACGCAAACGCCCCCCCATCCCGGGCCGCCCGGAACCGATGAAGACACGGATCGCCTGGCGGATCGGCAGGCCGGCGCTCGCAATTGGTCACGGTCGCGCCGAGAGCGCGGAGCCGATCCAGCACGAGAGGATTGGCGGTGGTTGGCACGAACACTTCGAGCGGACGGCGGGCCGCCCGGGCCAGCGTCGCCGCCGCCAAAGCGGCGTTGCCACACGACGCGATGGCCAGCCGAGTGCGGGCCGAGATCTTTTGTATCTCGAGGTGGGCGAGAAGCCCGAAGAGGTGACGGGCCTTATGGCTGCCGGCCACGTTGCCGGTCTCGTCCTTGGCCCACACATCGAGTCCGAGCGCGTCGCTGGCTTGGTCGTCGCGGTCGAACGGCGTGATCCGAAACCCGGCGTCGGCCACGCCGGCTACCGACCGATCGAGCCGCTCGACGAGGGCCAGCAGATCTCCATCGGAAAGGCCCCGCGCCCGCCCGAGCCAGTACCAGTGCTGCAGCGTTCGATACCGGAAGAACGGGTTGAGTTCAGAACCGTCCGGCCACGCTGTGACCCCCGCCGTGATCGGGTCCCAGGTGAGGACATGGTCGACATCCGGGGCCCGACGCGCCATCGGACAGCGCCCGACAGGGCCGGTCGTCGCGTCGAGCGGATCGACCACCGTGGCGCACCCGTGGCAACGCAACGTGACATCGACTTCGGGCCCGTCCCTCCCGCTCACGCGCTCACTCCCTCGCGCTCACGCCGCCCCGGCCATGCCGGTGCGGTCGTTGAACTCAATGATGCGATCGTCCCAAGCCGGCACCAGCGAGCGAATACCCGTCCAGAACGACTGGGCCCGACGGGCTTCGAAGTCGGCCCGCGAAATGCCCTGCTGCTCGACCCACGTGAAGTAGCCGAGGTTGAAGATGCGGTTGCGGTCGTTGGCCGTGCAGTCGAGCAGATGGTCGGTGTCGACCGATTGGAGGTATCGACCCGCGACCCCGGCCGCGGTCCGGGCGTCGAAACCCTGCGGGTAATGTCGAGAGAGGTACTTCTCCCGCTCGGACGTATACATCTCACTCCCGTCGGTGGCCACGGTGATGATGGCGTCATCGGGCCCGAGGCCAAGCGCTTTGGCCGTCTTGATGGCGGCGAGAATGTTGCAGGTCGACGAGAACCCGAAATGGGTGAGTTGCTCGATCAGTGCACCCGAGACGCCCATGACCTCCCGAAGGTGCTCGTGGCCTGCGGCGGTATTGAACAAGACGTCGAGGTTGTCGGTAGCGCGGTCACTCACGGCCACGACCACGTCGGTGTTCATGACGTTGTGAATGAGCGGCACGTGCTTGTCGCCGATGCCTTGGATGTTGTGTTCGCCGAACCCGTTTGAGAGCAGCGTGGGGCATTCGAGGGCCTCGACGGCCACGATCTTGGCGCCGTAACGCTCTTTCAGCTTGTCGCCCGCGCCGATGGTGCCGGCCGATCCTGTGGCGCTGGTGAATGCGGCTAGGCGCAGCGACGGATGGGCGCGGGCCACATGCTCGAACACGGTGGCCAACGCGTCGCCCGTCACGGTGTAGTGGCCGAGGTAGTTGGCGAACTCACAGAACTGATTGAGGATTACGTTCTGCGGGTCGCGCGCCAAGGCGTTGCAGGCGTCGTAGATCTCTTTGACATTCGACTCGGTGCCCGGCGTGCGCACGACGTCGAGCGGATCTTCGGTCCATTGCGCGAGCCACTCGAAGCGCTCCCGGCTCATACCTTCGGGCAACACCGCCGTTCCGCGACACGCCATGATGCGGCTGATGGCCACGCCGCCGCGGGCGTAGTTGCCGGTCGAGGGCCAGATCGCCCGCTGGGTCGTGGGATCGAACTGCCCGGTCACGATGCGGGGCGCAAGGCAGGCGTAAGCGGCAAGCACCTTGTGGGCCCTGATCATCGGAAACTTGTTGCCGAGCACGACAATCACGGGGCTCTCGATGCCGGTGAGGGACTGGGGGAGCACGACATGCGCAGGAACGGCGACGCGTGTCTTGCGGTCGGCCCCGTTGAACCAGTTGACCCTCCAGAGGTTTCGGGCGTCGGCGGCGTCGGGGTCGAGACCGTCGAGATCGGGGCGGGCCGGAGGACGGGTCAATTGCGCGAACGTCGGCAGCGCGATCCGGCGCTCCTTGAACCGAGTTACGGCGTGGCCATATGACGCGGCGTCGACGAGATCGGCGGTCAGGCCGAGTTTCAAGGCAGGGGCGGCGGTGGACACGAACGCTCAGTCTGGCGCACCGGCGAGGGTGTCGAGCGCCAACTCGGCCATCGCCAAGAAGCCGATTTCGCGTTCGGCGCTGGGCAGCTTTTCGTGGCTCAACAAATGGTCGCTGACGGTGGCTATGGTCAACGCCCGCACGCCTTCCGCGGCGGCGATCGCATACAACGCCCCGGCTTCCATCTCGGCGGCCAAGGTTCCGTGACGGGTCAAGCCGTCGAGGACGCCAGGGTTGGGGTCGTAGAACCAGTCGCTCGACCAGACCGTTCCGACGTGGGCCGCCAGACCGCGTTCGGCGGCCAAATCAGCTGCGGTCCGCAGCAGCCCGAAATCGGCGGTCGCCGCGAACGCAATGCCGGGGATGCGGTCACGCACGAGGTTCGAGTCGTCGTGGCAGCCCTGGGCCAGGACCAAATCGCGCAGGTGCACCCGCTCGAGCAGGGCGCCGCACGAACCCACCCGAATGGCGCGGCGGACGCCGTAGAACCGGAACAGTTCCGTGGCGTAGATGGCCATGGACGGGTGGCCCATGCCGGTGCCTTGGACGCTCATCGGGCGACCTTTGTAGGTGCCGGTGAACCCGAGCATGCCCCGTACGCGGTTGTAACATCGGGTGTCGGTCAGGAATCGATCGGAGATGACCTGGGCTCGCAGGGGATCGCCGGGCAACAAGATGTCTTCGGCGATCTCGCCGGCCAGCGCTTCGATATGGGGGGTCGGCGTGCTCACGGCTCAGAGTCTGGTCTTTCGCGCGCCCGGCCGCTGGTTGCAATCTGTCGACGGCGCTCAGGCGCGCAGGGCGACCTTTTCTTCAGCCAGGTTTTTCAGCCGCTTGTAGTCGACCTTGCCGTTCGGGGCGCGGCCGATGGTCTCGATCGTGAACACCCGCTTGGGGGCCTTGTAGTGGGCGAGGTGGGACTTCACGTGGGCGATGACCTCGGCTTCGGCGACGGTACTGTCCGCACGAATCTGCACCAACGCCACGATGGCCTCGCCGAAGCGCTCGTCGGGAACGCCCACGGCCACGGCGTCGAGCACCGACGGATGCGTCTTGAGCACCTCTTCCACCTCTTCGGGAAACACCTTCTCTCCTCCGGTGTTGATGCAATTCGATCCTCTTCCCAACAGCTTCAGCTCGCCCTCCGCGGACACCTCCGCCCAGTCGCCGGGAATGGACCAGCGCTCACCGTCGATGACCTGGAACGTCGCGGCCGACTTGACGGGGTCGCCGAAGTACCCGATCGGTCCCCGCCCGCGCAGCGCCACCAGGCCTCGTTCGCCGCTGCCTGCTACGACATCTCGACCGTCTTCGGTGATCACTCTCGTGGACTCCCCGAGTTGGAAGCCGGCCGTGCCGGCCGTGTGCTTGCGCGATGAGATCGATGAGGCCATGCCAATCGCCTCGGACGAGCCGAGCGAGTCGACACAGAGCAACCGCGGGATGTGGCGCACGAGGCCGACCTTGGTCTCGGCTCCCCACATGACTCCGGAGGACTGCATCAGCCACAGCGATGCCAGATCCCAGTGGCCCTCGTGGGCGTCGAGTTCGCGCAACATCGGCTTCGCGAACGCGTCACCGACGATGGCGGTCTCGGTGACCCGCTCACGCTGGACGGTATCTAGGAACTCCGGCGCCGAGAAACTTCGCCCTTGCAATGTGACGATGCACCCGCCGCTGGCCAGCGTCGAGAAGGCGGCCATCGCGCCGGTCCCGTGCATGAGTGGCGCGCACGGCACGTAAATCGGTGATGGGTGCGGGCTGCGCCCCAGTCGCGGGGCGATATCGGCGACGCCGCCGTCCTCCGGATAGCGCAGGCGACCAGAGCGGTTCATCAGCACGAAGAGATCGTCCTGGCGCCACATCACCCCCTTTGGCATCCCCGTCGTTCCGCCGGTGTAGAGCAGATACAAGTCGTCGGGACTGCGACCCCACGCAGCGGCGCGCTGGCGCCCGGCCATGCCACCGGCGGCCGCCGCCTCGTACGGATGCGCCCATGACGGACAGGGCCCGCTGCCGTCGTCCACCCACAGCCACAGGCGCACGTGCGAAACACGTTCACGGATATGTTCGATCCGGTCCGCGAACGAGCCCTGAAACACCACAGCAACACATCCTGCGTTGCCCCAGAGGTACACGAGTTCGTCTTCGATATAGCGGTAGTTGGTGTTGACCGGGGCCAAGCCGCTCTTGAAACAGGCAAAGACCGACTCGAGGTATTCCGGACAGCTGTACAGGTACTGGGCCACGGTCGCCTGCTTCGCGGCCCCGACGGCCGGTTCCAGCAACGCGGCGGCTACACCGTCGGCCCGCGCGTCGAATTCCTCCCAAGTGAAGCGGCGATCGCCCTGAACCTGAGCCGGGGCACCCGGTTGGGCGCCGGCAATGGTCTCCCACACGTTGGCGTAATTCCAGACGGACATCTCGCGAGTATGGCGCAACGCGGCGACGCCCTGAGGAGTTGGTCCGGCACTGGAATTTTGGTCATTCAAATCGCCTCGCCCTTGGGCCGATACTGTCGTGTCGGTGCCCATCAAAGCCCTCGCCATCGATCTCGACGGAACGTTGTTGCGCGCCGACGAACAGATCAGCCCCCGCAATCGCGCCGCCCTCGCCACCGCTCGCGCCGCGGGCATCGAGGTGATCGTGGCCACGGCTCGATGGTTTCAGCTGGCCGAAGACGCAGTTGCGCAACTCGAGATCGACGGCGGACCGATGCGAGGACCGGCGATAGCCTGCTCGGGCGCCGAAGTTCGGCGGTTGGCGGACGGTACCGACCTGTTCGACCTTCGACTGCCCCTGCCGTTCGCCGCCGATCTGTACGAACTCTGCGACCGCGAGCGTTGCATCGTGTGGGCCGCGCTAGACGAGGAGGTGCTCATGAAGATGGACGGTCCGCAGGTGGGCGTGCTTCCCCATGGCCTGCGGCAAGTGGCGGCACTCGCCGATTCCGCAGTGGCGCCGAGAATGATCTTGGTGCAGGGCCGAGACATCGTTTCGCGCATCGAGGACGAACTGGCGCCGTCCTGGGCCGATCGGGTGCGCTTCGTCGAGTCGTTCTCCAGTCAAGGAAAGCGCATCTTGACGCTGACCTCTACAGGGGCCGACAAAGGAGTGGCGTTGCGGGCGGCGTGCGCCGACCTCGGGATCGACCCGAGTGAAGTGGTGGCGTTCGGTGATGCGGAGAACGACATCGACATGTTCGAGGTGGCGGGCGCCAGCGTCGCTATGGGGCAGGCCAACGACGCGGTGAAACGCGCTGCGACCTCGGTAACCCTCTCGAACGCCGAAGACGGCGTCGCCGTCGCCGTCGAGCGTCTGCTCGCCGGCGGCGACGCACGTTCACCAGAGTTTTTTGATTGATATATCTAGCACTACGTGCTATACTTCAAGCATGACAACCTCCGCCAAAGACACCGAGACAACCGGGTTCGACCCGAAAGCGATCTTCGACACCATCTCCGAAGCCTTCAAGGGCTTCGATCTCAGCAAGGCGTTCGACTTCGGCAACGGCGTCGATCTCCGCGGTCTCGACTCCGACGCGGCACGCGCCAAGTTCGTCGAAAACGTCCGGCAGAACCAGAAGCTCACCCTCGACGCAGTCTCCAACTTCGCCGAGGCCATAGCCAAGGTGGTGCCGTCCGTCGATGTTCCCTTTGCCGCGCAGATCCGTGAGGCCACTACTGCGAGCATCGCGTTCGCCACCGAACTCTTCACCGCGCAGCGCGAGTTCGCCTCGTCTCTCCTCGGTGTTCTCGCCCCGCCGGCGAAGTAAACCCAGGTCGCCGGGTGACCGCCCGGGCTTTCGGAGCTGATTGTGGCGCGGTGCGATCAGCTCAACGCCGGCATCGGGTACAGGAACGAAAGGGACCTCGGCGCCCGGAATGGGGCCCACGACGTAACCGGTTGCGCGAGGCGATCGGTTACGGCGAACAGCACAGCGGGATGGTGCGCCATCCCGCTATGGCTGCCGATGACCTCAATGTTCTCGTGCCCCGGGCCTTCGGGCTGGAGACACGTCTGCCAATTGACGACGCCGTCGCTGCGGCTGTAGATGGCCGTGGTGGGCACGTCGATCTGCGGCCGCTGGTCTTCTTCGACGGTGTGATGGGGCGCCACCATCCTCGTGCCCTCCATCGACGCGACGTTGTTGGTGTGGCCGAAGACGGAGCGAAACCGGAAGGGTGAGCCCAGCGTCACGACTGTGCGCACCGCGTGCGGATAGGTGCGTGCCATTTCGCGGGCGTAGATTCCGCCGAGGCTCTGACCGATCAGGCTGACGCCGCGATCATGATCGCGATGAAGCTTGAGCAGGCGTCGACCGACATGGTCAAGGGCGTCAGCGGCGCCCTCGTTGCGGCCGCCTCCCCATCCATAGACCGCGTAGCCGAGGCGACCCAGCGCGAAGCGCAGCGCCGCTGTCGAACTGTCTGCCCCCATGAAACCAGGCAGCAGCATCACCGGGTGCCCGTCGCCCGCGGGCAACGAAGGGAGCCACGCCAAGGCAGAGAAGAAGGCGGCCGATTCGGCGAACACCCGCCCTTCCATGGCTAAGTGGAAGTACGACGGGCCTTCAATCGCTGATCGGGTCATAACAGGACGACGAGATACCCGAATTGTTGAAATGTCAACATCACCGGTTGTCGAGCCAGCGCACGACGTCGTTGTGTACCTCGTCGCGGTTCGTCTCGTTGAAGATCTCATGGCGCGCCCCCGGGTAGAGGATCTCGGTCACGTCGAGCCCCGCCGCCCGGTAGAGCTCGGTGAGGCGGTGTACGCTGACCCCGCACTCGCCAACGGGATCCTGGTCGCCGGCGATGATAAGGACCGGCAAATCTTTCGGAATGGTGTTCTCCGCACCCGGCGCCCACAGCGCCTCGAGAGCCGGCGCGAAATCGCCGACGAACCCGTTCGAGAAGATGAACCCGCACCACGGGTCATCCACGTATCGCTGCACCTCCTCCTGATCGCGGCTCAGCCACTCGAAGCCCGTGGGTCCGGGTTCCGCGGCACCCGCCACGAACGGTTCGTTGAACTCGGCGAAGAGCATGGCGAAGTCCATCGACGGCGCGTCGAGGCCCTCGCGGACGATGGCGGCGGCCACCCGCTCGGACAGATTCTCGGCGCCGGGCTGCAGTGCCGAGGCCGTCCCGCTGAGGATCACCCCGTCCAGACCCGAGCCCCAGTGCTGGATGTACTGCTGGGCGATCATCGACCCCATGCTGTGGCCCAGCAGAATTATGGGGAGGCCGTCGTGGGCGGCGCGCAGGTGGTCGGTGAGGAGCTTCGCGTCCCGCACGATCGTGTTCCACCCGTCCGGTCCGACGATCCCGGCTCGTTCGGGCGATCCCGCCGTCTTGCCGTGTCCCCGGTGGTCGTTGGCATAGACCGCATAACCGGCGTTGGTGAGCGCGCCCGCCAGCCGGGCGTAGCGCCCGGCGTGTTCCGCGGCCCCGTGCGCGATCTGCACGACGGCCCGAGGCGCGGCAACCGGCAACCAGCGGTAGACGAAGATGTCGGTGCCGTCTTCGGCGCTGAGCAAGAACGATTCGGACATGGGTCTCCTTGAAATTTGCCGCTCGATGCGGTTCCACCCGACGCGCGGGCGCACTGCAACGTAGTGTGTCATCGACAGATGAATTGCCGCCAGCGCCACCGAGGCGTGAAAAAAGCGACGATCCGAAGGGGAGACATGCAGCAGCTGACCGCCGAAGACGCATCGTTTCTGTACCTGGAAACGCCGAACGCGCCGATGTCTGGCGGCTATCTCAACATGTACGATCCTTCGACCGCCCCGGGCGGTCGCGTCACGTTCAAAGGCATATTGGCCGCCCTCGAGGCCCGCCTCCACCTCGCACCCTCATTTCGACAACGGCTCGTCCGCGTCCCGATGGACTTGGATCATCCGTACTGGGTCGACGACGTCGACTTCGACCTCGAGTACCACGTACGCCACATTGCGCTCCCGCATCCCGGCGACTGGCGCCAGCTCTGCATCCAGGTCGCACGCCTGCTCGCCCGTCCGCTCGACATGACTAGGCCCCTGTGGGAACTCTATGTGATCGAGGGCCTCGACAACATCGACTGGCTTCCCAAGGGCAGCTACGCGACATTCCTGAACAGCCATCACGCGGCGATGGACGGCATGTCGGGTATGGATCTGGTCACGGCGATGCACGACCTCACCTGCGAAGCCGAGCCGCCGGCGCCGGAGAGGCCCTGGAAGCCGAGAAGCGCGCCGGCCCCGGCCGAGCTGCTGGCCCGTGCCGGCATGAACAACTTCTTGATGCCCGCGCGGTTGGTGCAACTCGTCACCCGCACCCTGCCCGACGTAGCGAAGCTCCAGAGCCAGCTTCGGGAAGGGGAGCTGGCCGCACCCGGTGGCTCCGCGCCGCGGACCCGCTTCAACGCCACGATTTCGGCCCACCGCGTCATCGACGGTCGCCATTTTCCTCTCGAGGGCCTCAAGCAGATCAAGAACGAGACGAAGGGGGCAACGATCAACGACGCGGTGCTCGCCATCGTCGGCGGCGCCCTTCGTACCTACCTCGGCGAGCATGGGGAACTACCGGCCGAGGCGTTGCAGGCCATGGTGCCGATCTCGGTGCGCACCGATGACCAGACGGGCGCGGGCGGAAATCAGGTCTCGGCCATGGTGGCGACGCTCGGCACTCAGATTAAGGACCCGCTTGAACGCCTGGCCGCAATCCGAGCGTCGACTCGCGAGTCGAAGGCGCTCTCCTCGGCGGTCGGGGCGCGGGCACTGGCCGAGTACTCTCGATTCATGCCTGGCGGGTTGATGATCCAGGGCGCGCGCTTGGCGTCGCAGTTGGGCCTCGCCAACCGGACCGAGCCGCCCTACAACACTGTGGTGACGAACATGCCAGGGCCGCAAGTACCGTTGTACTCCGCCGGCGCACGGCTGGTGGCCATGAAAGGTTGCGGGATGATCCACGACGCCATGGGTCTCATGCACGTCGTGACCAGCTATTGCGGGACGCTCGCCGTGACATTCGTCGCCGACCGCGAAATGATGTCTGATCCGGCCTTCTATGCCGAGTGCCTCCAGGGCGCGTACGACGACCTCGCCAGAGCTGCCGGTGTCGACGCGACCGGCCCTCCTCCGCCCGACCCGCCCCGACCGAGCCGTCCTGTGGCGGCCAAGCCGACCACCGCAGAGCCGACCACCGCAGAGCCGACCGCAGGTCGTACGGCGGCCGCGAGAACGTCGAGGAGGGCGCCGACTCGGACCAATCCCATCAGGGGCGGCTGATCCACTTCGCGATGTTGGCGAAGTACATCGAGATGTCGTCGAGGTGCGCCTTCCCTTCGGGGGACACCAGAAAGCCCCGCCGGCGTTCGGGGTTGGGGGTGCCGTCGGCGTTGATGGCCCAGAGATCGCCGATGAGATTCACGTCGGTAAAATGATGGAAGGTGCTCTGCACCACGACCCTGCCCACGTTGGCTCCGTGTCCGTCGTATGCGCCGATTGCGCCATAGGTTCCCGCGGTCGTAGCCGGATCGGCGCCGACGTGATTGGGTTCGGTCGAGCGGGTCGCGTGGCCGGCGGAGACGGTGGCCAGGGCAAGGATTTCCGGTCGGGGCTGCCCTTGCGCACCGGAGGGAAACTCGGTGAACGCCTGCCCCCCGTAGGTGCGCGTCGGCGAAAGCGCCGGCGCTAGCGCGAACGGGTCGATCACTTCGCCTTCGTGCATGTGGTCGGGCAGGATCCGCAATCGCCGGGCGCCTGGCAGTTCGAGCAGGGGATGGCGCTCACCGGCCGCCGTGAGAGTAATGGGTTGCGGGCGGTCGTCGGACTGATCATCGAAGCGGTAGTTGTCGGATTCCTGGACTTCGCCCGCGCCGGGTTGGGTCGTGTCATGACGCTCCGATTTGATGGCTGGTGGGGCCTTGGGTTCCCCGTCCGGTCCTGGTTCGGGGAAATGCCACGCTCGCATGGCTCGGACGCGTAGGGCCTTCGAGCCGAGGGGGGCGCCGATGTCCTCATGATCGCCGGTGGCGAACACCCCGCCGCCACCGTCCATGAACCGGGCGAGCGCGGCGAGTTCAGGGTCGCTCGGGGCCGCCGCGTCCTTGGTGTTGCCGGTGCCGAAAAGCCAGATTTGGTCGTACTGCGCGAGGTCGTGACCGTCGAAACGGAAGCCCGGGAAGTCAGTCCGGAAAAGGACTTGGTCGGTTGTTGGGAGAACTGACGGGTCTCCGGTGTCGGTGTCGCGATGTGCTCGAGCGACGCGGTAGCCGGGAACTCCGCTCAGTGTGCGGGTCACGTGGGAGTAGGTGAAGAAGTCACCGTGCTTGGCGTCGTCGGCCGGCGGGATGCCAGGCGTGTACGTGGCGTGGAGGCGCCCGTCGATGTTGCCGTCGACGAGAAGCAGGATGCGTCGGTACGGGTCGCTGCGCAGAGCGACCCGTACGGACTTGATGCCGCCCGTGACGACGAGCACGCCCGTGGCGCCCATGGTGGGCGCCAC
>JANYDT010000090.1 GCA_025359845.1 Acidimicrobiia bacterium | reverse complement strand
CGCGATGACCTCGCTCCATAGATCGGGTGAGGTCATCGACGCAGAGATCACCCGGAACGACTCGTCGCCATCGTTGGTCACGATGAGAAGGCGTTCGCTGCCATCCACGGCCCGATGGTGTTCGAGCGCATACTCCACGTCTTGGCGCCGGGCGCGCACGAGGGTGGGGCTCTCCGTTGGGGCCGACGACCGCAGCGTCCACTGTTCCGTCGTGACCATGCTCGACAGCGTGATGACAATCAGTTCTTCGGTCGTGGTGGCGCTCACCCCTGCGTAGAAACGCTCGTCGGGCTCGTGGAAGATCTGCACGTCTTCGGTCTGGCGGGTGCCCACACGGTGGCGCCAGACGGTGTCGGGCCGCATCGTGTCGTCGAGCGTCGCGTAGAACAACTGGGTGGCGTCGCTCGACCAGGCCACGCCGGGTGCGGTGTTGTCGAGCCGGTCGGTGAGATCGGAGCTCTTCGCGAGATCTCGGACCCGCAACTCGAGGCGTTCGGCCCCGCTCGTGTCAACGCCGTACGCGAGGAGGCGGTGGTGCGGACAGATCTCGAAGGTGCCGAGAGAGAAGAACTCGTGGCCATCGGCCAGTTCGTTCTCGTCGAGCACTATCTGCTCGGGCACGGGCGCCGCCGCCCCCGTTGTGGCCTGTCCGGGCGCTTCGGGACCCATTGCCCTACGTCCGTGGATGGCGTATTGACGACCCTCCTCAGTCCGGGTGACGTACTCCCAAGGCCCCTTCCGCACCGGCACCGATTCGTCGGTCTCCTGCACGCGGGCCTTGATTTCGTTGAACAGCACCTCCTGCAACTCTTCGGTCGGAGCCATGACGAGCGCGGTGTAGGCATTCTCGGCCTCAAGATGAGCGATGACGCCGGGATCGTCGCGGTCGCGAAACCAGGCGTAGTCATCGATCCGCGTGACGCCGAAGCGAGTATCGGTGACTGGGCGGCGTTCGGGTTGGGGAGCGTTCATGGCGAATGCGACGGTAACCCGTGGCTACGTCGAGATGCGACGGTGGCGCTACGTTGGGCCCCTCATGGCCATCTATGCGCTAGGCGATGCCGTCCCCCAGATCCATCCCGATGCCTTCGTGCATCCCGACGCGACAGTTATCGGCAATGTGTGGATCGGCGCGCAGTCATCGGTCTGGCCCCAGGCCGTGCTTCGCGGTGACAACGGTGAGATTCATATCGGGGCGCGTTCATCGATTCAGGACGGGTCGGTGCTGCACACGACGCCGATGCACTTCACGATCGTGGGTGACGACTGTGTCATCGGGCATCTCGTTCACCTCGAAGGCTGCACGATCGAATCCGGCTCCCTGATCGGCAACGGGGCGGTGGTGTTGCATCGGGCCATCGTGCGCAGCGGGGCGCTCGTCGGCAGCAACGCCGTCGTCCCTAATGACATGGAGGTGCCTTCGGGGGCCATGGCGCTCGGTATCCCGGCCAAGATCCGCGAGAATACGGTCGTGGCGGAGATGATCTCCACGGGCGCCCAGTCCTACGTCTTGAACGGGGCTCGCTACAAGACCCAACTGCGGCGCATCGAGTAAGAGTTCCCGTGGGCGGGCGCGGCGATCGCCTTCGTCGGCGCTGACGCGCAGTCGAGCTTCTCGAAGCGCGATGAGGGCTTTCGTTTGTAGATTGACCATCGTGGCGAACGTCTTGCTTATCACCCTCGATCAATTCCGGGCGGACTGTCTCTCGGTCGCTGGGCACGCTCTTGTTCGAACCCCGAACCCCGAACCCCGAACCCCGAACCTCGACGCGTCGGCCGCCGACGGCGTGCGTTTCACCCACCATTTCAATCAATGCGCCCCGTGCGGCCCGAGTCGCGCCTCATTGCACAATATGGACGTGCCGAGTGTCGTCGGCGAGATGTTCATCCCCCAGGGCGACCGTTGGGGGCCAACCCGCTACTCCGCCGAGCACTCCGAAACGGCCTTCCTCACCAACGAACTCCTCACCTGGATCGGCCGCCAGGATGACCCTTGGTTCGCCCACGCCAGCTACATCCGTCCCCACCCGCCGTCGTAGCGCCGGCGCTGTATCACGCTTTGTTCCACCGCGACGAAGTCGATCCGCCGATCCCGACGGAGGAGCCTAGCGTGCACCCGCGGGTCGCGGCCATGGGTCGGGTCGTCGACTCGTTCACCGAGAACGTCGACGTGTTTCCGACAATCCTCGACTGGCTGGGGGTCGAGATTCCCGCACAGTGCGACGGTCGGGTGCACACCCCCTGGCTCACCGGTGACACGCCGCCCGATTGGCGCGACGCAGCCCATTTCGAATTTGACTGGAGGGGTTGGCCGACCAATACGTTGCCCAGGCCGTGGCCATGGGCCCGTGAAACCGAAGCCTTGAATTTGGCGGTCCGTCGCGATGCGTCCAGTTCTTATGTGCAATTCGCCGATGTTTCGGCGCTGTATTTCGACTTGACCACCGACCCCAATCAGATGGGGTCGAATCTGGACTCTGCTCCAGCATTCACTGCGGCGCGCAACATGTTGGCGTGGCGAATGCAACATGCCGAGCGAACCCTGTCGGGCGTAATGATCGACCGACAAGGCCTGCTCGGTAGGTTGCCCCGGTTGCCGTTCGAACCGTGACAAGAGCCCGATCTAATCGATAGACCCCGCAGGGACTGCCCAATGGCATCGCTGTTTCGTGACGCCGCTGATTAGATCGAAGTCGGCGTCGTAGTGCAGGACAACGAGGTTGAGTGCTTCCGCCGCAGCGGCGACAAACAGGTCGGGAATCTTTCTTCCGCGTTGGCTCCGTGCCGCGAGGAGACGTTGGACTTGGAGAGATCTAGTGAAGTGTTGCGCCGTTGTCTCGACAGTATCGAATGCGCCGAGTGCGGACAACAGGCGATCCCACTCCTGGGCGTTTCGCGCCGAGTACCCAATCTCGAGGTCGCATATCGATGGCCGGGCGAGGCGTCCCGCCTGCGCAAGGGGTTCGACGACAGCGCGAATCGCAGGATCCGCGAGCCGCTTCAGGACGCTCGTGTCGACAAGATGCGTCAGCGCCACGCATCTTCGCGATCATCGAGTGTTGCCTTGGCTAGGACGTCCAGAGCGATACTGATCCGGACCGCACGTTCCGCGGTAGCGCGCCTCAGCGCCTCGTTCACGGTGTCTTTGATAGTTGTTGTACCCAGCTCAGCCCGGGCCGCACTGAGTGCTTCGTCGTCGAGATCCACGAGATGTTTTGCCATTCCGCAAGTATATATGACTGACATACTATATATCTCGGGGTGCGATGATCCGCCGTCTTGCCACCTCTGGTTCAGTCGTGAGCCGTCGGGTCAGACGGTGCGCACCCGGATTCGAATTGCTGCGGCCTTCGCCAATCGTGCGATGTCTTTTGAGTCGGAGGTGAAAATCTCGTCACCGCTGGCTGCAATACAGACCACGCCGGCATCGACGACGTCGGTGCTGCGATCCTTCGCCAGAATCGCTCCCGCCGTCTTCCCGAGCTTTTCGTCGAGTGGTAGCACCTCGACTCCCGCGAGGGCACGGAACAATCGCGCTTGGCGGGGTCCTCCGCCCCGCCATACCTGCCCAACCACGCCACCGTGGGTCCGCACGTCCAGATCTTCGGCGGCCGCCCAGGCGAGGTGCCCCCACATTGCCCGGTCGCCGCGGTCGAGCGCGACCAACGCTCCCGCATCGAGTACGAATCTCATCGGGTGTGCCGCATGGCTTTGATCTCCTCAGCCGTGATGGCGCCGTTCTCCCGCTCGAAATGCGCCACTGCCTCGCGAAGCGCCTGTTGTCGCAATTGGCGTCTCGCCGCCTCCGCAACCCACGATGAGACCGACGCCTCGCCAGCCGCGGCGCGAATCGCCTGCTCGAGTTCGGGGTCGAGAGAAATGGACAGTTTCGTGACACTCATGTCCTGATCCTACTGAAGTCGCCACTACTCACGTAGCACTGAGCCCACGGAGCGCGCTCCGTGGCGCCTGCGGGTCTTTGTCGGGTCGGCGCTCATGGGCCATGGCCGCGACCGTGCTGACTCGGGCCGCTGAGCGGCCCCAGAGGAGCCGGCCGAATTGAGCGAGAGCGCAATCGAGCGGCCACTACCCTGACCCCGTGGCATCGCCAGGACCATCGAACCGCTCGGGGTGGCGACTGCTGCGGGCCTCACTTCGTCCCCATCGCCGTCGAGTCGCTCTGGGCGTGACGGTGAGCCTTGGTTGGACGGCCGCCAAAGTAGCCATCCCCACCATCACCCGTTTCGCCGTCGACCGGGGCATCGTCAAGAACCAACCCGGCGCGCTGATGCGCTACACGCTCATTATGTTGGGCCTCGCGCTGTTGTCGGCCATCTGCGCCGGACTACGGCGGCTGTCGGCGTTCACTGTCTCCTATTCGCTCGAGACCAACCTGCGTAGTCGCCTGTTCGCCCACCTGCAGCGGCTCCATTTCGCCTTTCATGACGAGGCTCAGACGGGCCAGCTGATGGCCACCGCCAATACCGACCTCAAGTCGGTAGAGAACTTCATCACCATGGTGCCCATCACGATGGGCAACCTCATGACGATGGTTTCGATCACGGTCATCCTGTTCCTCCTCGACGTGCCCCTCGCCGCCTGCGCGCTAATCGCGTTGCCGCTCGTCAACTTCGTGGCCCGGCGCTTCGCCTCGAAGCTGTATCCGGAGCAGCACGGCCTGCAGGCCGAGTTGGCGAGCCTGTCGGGCATCGTCGAAGAGACGCTGTCGGGAGTTCGAGTCGTGAAGGGGTTCGGGGCCGAGCGGCGCCAGCGCGAGAAGTTCGCAGCCAAAGTCGACGATGTCTACGATCGAGCCGTCGCGGCCATGCGCATCCGGGCCACGTTCGTGCCGTTGCTCGACGTGGTGCCCCAGATCGGCCTCGTCGCCATCCTGTGGATCGGCGGCCATCGCGTGCTCGACGGCCACCTCTCGCTCGGCGGCCTCGTCGCCTTCTACAGCTACGTGCTCATGTTGGTGTGGCCGCTGCGTTCGACTGGCATGCTCATCGCGCAGGGGCAGCGCGCCGCGGTCGCTGCCACCCGGGTCGACGGCGTGCTCGCGACCGATCCTCAAATCACAGGTCCCCCGCACCCGAAGCGGCTCCCGTCGCACCCGCGCGACTCACTGGCCGGCGGTCGTCCCGCAATGGGTGCGGTGCGGTTCGAAAAGGTCGACTTCGGCTATTCGCCTGATGCGCCGGCCGTGCTGCAGGGTTTCGAGCTGAGCGTGAAACCGGGCGAGGCTGTCGCTGTGGTCGGAGGGACCGGCAGCGGCAAGACCACAGTCGCCCGTCTGCTGTCGCGTTTCTACGACGTGACGGGCGGACGGATCGTGCTGGACGGTATCGATGTCCGAGAGCTCGGGCTGGCTGAGCTGCGTACCGCAATCGGCATCGTGTTCGAGGACACGTTCCTTTTTACGGACAGCGTGCGTGCCAATATCGCGTTCGCCGATCCGACGGCCTCGGCCGAGGCGGTTGAGCGAGCGGCCCGCCTGTCGGGGGCGCACGAGTTCGTGGTCGATCTGCCCGACGGCTACGAGACGGTGTTGGCCGAGCGGGGCCAGTCTCTGTCGGGCGGCCAGCGCCAGCGCATCGCCATCGCCCGCGCCATTCTCGCCGACCCCCGGGTGCTGATTCTCGACGACGCCACGTCGGCCGTCGATCCATCCAAAGAACATGAGATCCGGGCCGCGCTGGCCGAAGTCATGCGGGGCCGCACGACCATCGTCATCGCCCACCGGTCGGCGACCATCGCGCTCGCTGACCGGGTTGTGCTGCTCGACGAGGGAAGGGTTGTGGCCACCGGCACCCACGCCGAACTGCTCGCCACCAACGGGCGCTACCGCGAGATCCTCGACCACGACCTCGACCACGAGCCCGATGACGCGCCCGCGGTTGCTCCGGGTGGGGCCAGGTAACGATGGGCTGGGTCACGCAGCGCGCCCTCGACGAAGACGAAAGGCTGGGCCGCAAGGGTGCTGTCGGCGTGTTGCGCCGCACGACGGCCCTCCTCGGTCCGCACAAGCGACTTGCGTTTGTGGCGATCCTGGCCATGGTCGGCTCGACGCTGGCCACACTGGCCGGACCGGCTCTGATCCGCTACGGCATCGATCAGGGTCTGCGGGCCCGCCACCGCCGGGCGCTCGATAAAGCCGCCATCGGCTACCTACTCACGATGGTCGCCGCTTTCGGGTTTGGCCGTCTGCAGATTGCGTTGGTCGGACGGGCCGGTGAAGGCTTTCTCCGCGATCTGCGGCTGCGCGTCTTCAGCCACCTCGAGAGCCTCCCGATGTCGTTCTACGACGGTGAGCTCACGGGCAAGCTCGTCGCCCGCCTCACCAGCGACGTCGACGCTCTATCAGAACTGGTGCAGCTCGGGCTCGTCATGTTCGTCACCAACGGACTGCTGATCGTGTTCAGCCTCGCCGTCCTGTTCTGGATGTCGCCGTGGTTGGCGCTCGTCGCGCTGGTGGGAGTGCCCATGGTGGCGGCGGC
>JANYDT010000072.1 GCA_025359845.1 Acidimicrobiia bacterium | reverse complement strand
CCGCCCGCACCACTCCCGAAAGGACCATCCCAATGTTCAAGAAAATCGCCGCCGCCGTGGCCATCGCGGTCACCGCCGGCCTCGCCCCCGCCACCCTCACGGCCTCCCCAGCGTCTGCCGCGCCAGATCGATGGCGCCCCGATCGCCGATTCCCAGGTCTACCTAGGGGTGGGCTCGGCCAATCCGATCAGCGTGCCGTTCGTGATGGAACGATCCTGACCTTCGCCATCTTCCACCGGGCCGCCGACCGCCCCATGGTCGGCGGCCCGGTCGCGTTCGACCGCCCGGCTGCGTCAGTCGGAGAGGCCTTTGAATCGACGCCGCACCGTCAAGGTACCTGGTTTGCTCCAGTCGAACGCTTCGGACGGCGGGAGCGGGGCCGCGGCCACTCCTGGCAATGTGGGTCGCACTACCCACTTTTCGTATGGAACGCAGCGGACCCGCAAGTTGACCGCCAAGTCTTGTTCGTCGCGAATGCGGCGCAACCAGTGTTCCTGTTCGTGATGAGGGCGTATCTGGTAGACGCCTTTTCGATACAAGGCCGGAAGTTTTATGGCCGTGATGCGATCGATGACGGCGAATAGCGCTCCGCCGGCCCGGAAATCGGACAACAGGCGGATCTCCGGATCGATACCGGCTTCGTCGGGCGCGAGCCAGACCGACGATGATGGCCGAATGCCGCGCCGATGCCCGATGATGGTGGGGGGAACCCATTGGCCGGGCTCGACGGGCGATAGGGCCGTTGCGTACTGAGGATTGATCAGCGCGGCGCGAGAATGGGCGACGTCGGCTGTCTCCAATGCCGTGGCCATTGCTTGAAGATGGTCGGGAAACCAGAGATCGTCGTGGCCCAGGTACGCAATGATCTCGCCGCGGGCTTGAGCGTTGCCCTCGTTGTTGGGTGCGCTCTGTGACCTCGTGTTTGCGGAAAGATTGATCCAACGGACACGAGCATCGGAACGAGCGATCCGTGCGACGACATCGGCCGATTCGTCGGTACAGCCGTCGCCCACGACCAACAGCTCAAGATCTTCGAAGGTCTGTTCGAGCACGCTGGCGATCGAATAGGGCAAGACGGTTGCCCAGTTGTAGGTCGGGATGATGACCGTGACGGCCGGAGGCATTCTATCTTTCCAGTGCCCTTACCAGCGCCGTCACCAGCGCCATGGCACAACGGTCTCGGCTTGGTCCGAATCGTACGGAATGTCCTTGGCATCGGGCGATTCATAGTCGTACACAGCCGTCGGCATGTTAATAATCACGGCTTCGGTATTACCGATGTTTTTCCAACCATGATAGAGATTGGGGGGGATCACGACAAGCCCTGGATTGCGCTCCGAAACTCGAAATTCATTCACGTTGCCGCACGTCGGCGAATCGGACCGCCCGTCGTACACGACGATGCTTACGAGGCCGCTCACGACGAAAAGACGATCCGTCGAGCCCTGGTGCAGGCCCCACGCCCGCACGCGTCCGGCGAGCGTCGTGGTGATGTGAACCTGGACGATGGGTTCGTCGACTTCGGGCCACGTGGTCTTGGCTACCTCCGCGAGCACGCCGTCTTCGTGGGGGACGGGGCGAATGGGCCGGAATCGAACGTCGTGGATCGGTTGCTGGCGGAGGTGGCCCCGAGCATCGACGGCCGAAACCTTGGAGGCCGTGACGTCGATGCCGTGAACAGAAGCAACCATGGGCGAAGTTACCGGGCCACGAAATACTTGGCCTGGGGGTGGTGGCAGATGATGGCGGAGGTGGTTTGTTCGGGCTGGTACTGCCAGCTCGTTTCTTCGCCACAGACCACGCCTATGCGACTGGCTCCGAGGAGATCGGCGACCAGCGCGTTGTCTTCAAGATCGGGGCACGCCGGGTAGCCCCATGAGTAGCGCCCGCCGCGGTATTGCTGGCGGAAGAGGCCACCGATCGTGGGTCCGTCGTCCGCCGCGAAGCCCCATTCCTCCCGGATTCGTCGATGCCAGTACTCCGCCAGGGCCTCGGCCATTTCGACGCCGATTCCGTGTACCAACAAATACAGTTCGTAGCGGTTTTCGGCGAACAGCGCGGCGGTGCGCTGACTCACGAGATCACCCATTGTCACAATGTGGAAAGCGGCGTAGTCGGGCGCCGCGCCCGGACCGGCGAGCGGCCGAAAGAAATCGGCAATACACAGGTACGGATCGACCTTTTGGCGAGGGTAACGGAACCGGCAGCGCTCGGTCGTGCGGGTGTCGTCGGTCCACACCACAAGGTCGTTGCCCTCGCCGTTGACCGGGAAATAGCCGTAGACAAGGGAGGGCACGAGGATGCCTTCGGCGCGCGCTTCGGCCATCTGCTCGCGCAATATGGGGCGTAAGCGGCCTTTGAATTCGTCGTCGGATTCACCGTTCTGCGGCCGGAATTGCCACTGGTTGCGGAACAAAGCAGTCTCGTTGATGTAGGCGCCGATCTCGTCGAGCCCGATGCCTTTCACGACGCGGCTACCGAGGAAGGGGGGGACGAACAGACCGTTATCGGTGGCCACCGCCGGCGAGCGAGTCGGAATCTCGACCGCCGTATCGGAATTCGAAGCCAGGGAACGAGCGGGGAGACGGCGGCCTCCCGCCTCCCGCCCGAAGCTCGGGTCGTCGGACACCTCGCCGCGCTGAATGGGCACGAGCCGTTCCATGGTGTGCAATCCTTCGAACGCATCGCGCCCGTAGAACACGCGGCCTTGGTAGACGGCGCGCAGATCGCGCTCGACGTAGGTTCGGGTGAGGGCCGCGCCGCCGAGGATGATCGGTATGTGGGAGAGCGAACGGGTGTTGAGTTCTTCGAGATTTTCGCGCATGATTATGGTCGACTTGACCAACAATCCCGACATGCCGATCGCATCAGCATTGACCTCGATACACTTGTCGATCATGTCGGCGATGCCGACTTTGATGCCAAGGTTGTGCACTTTGTAACCGTTATTGGTGAGGATGATGTCGACGAGGTTCTTGCCGATGTCATGAACGTCGCCTTTGACAGTCGCCAATACGAGCGTTCCTTTGTTCGACGCGGCGCCGCTGGCGTCCATATGGGGTTCGAGATAGCCGACCGATTTCTTCATCGTTTCGGCCGACTGGAGCACGAAGGGCAGCTGCATCTGCCCCGAACCGAACAGATCTCCCACGACTTTCATACCGTCGAGAAGGGCCTCGTTTATGATCACGAGGGGGGCCAGACCGGCGGCCATCGCGGCATCGAGGTCGGCCTCCAATCCATCGCGGTCACCGTCGATGATGCGCTGCGCGAGGCGCTTTTCGATGGGCCAGTCCGACCGGTCCTCCTTCACCTGAATGGCATGCGCGTCGACCCCTTCGAACATCTCGAGGAGCCGGGTCAACGGGTCGTAGCCCGGACGACGGCGGTCGTATATCAGATCGGTGCAAACTTCGATCTGTTCGGCGGGAATTTTGTGTAGGGGAAGGATACGCGCCGCGTGGACGATCGCGGCATCGAGCCCGGCCTGCACACACTCGTGAAGAAAGACGGAGTTGAGGACGTGGCGGATCGCCGGCTTGAGCCCGAAGCTCACATTCGACAACCCGAGCACGGTGCCCGC
>JANYDT010000180.1 GCA_025359845.1 Acidimicrobiia bacterium | reverse complement strand
GGGCCGACCGGGCGAGCAGCTCACGACGAGCATCTTCCGGCGAGGGGGTCACCCCGGTCGTAAGCGAAGGTGTGGGAACGCGGTACACGCGTTCGAAGGTCGCAGTCCGCGTCGCCATCACGTCACCGCACCAGAACAGGTACTCGAGCGCCCGCTTTCCCTTGTTCCATCCCCACCACGGCCCGCCGCGCTCGCCCGGATCGCTGAGGCCGCTAGCGGCAATCGGGCCACGTTGGCGGACCTCGTCGAGGACGGCCTCGATGTAGCCCGAATGCTCGTTGGCGAACCTGACGAGTCCGCCCCATGCGTTGCCCGCACGAGCCTCGTCCATGCGCCACCGCAGCAGGGTGTGCAGCGACACCGGAATCAGCGAAGCCTCATGAGCCCAATATTCGAACAGATCCTCCGAGGCCACCATCGACGGAAGAAGATCTCGTCGATGCGCCCCCAGCCGGGCGAACACCGGTAGCTCTTGGCTTCTGGTCACGACGTTGACAGAGTCGATCTGAATGACTCCGAGATGGGCGAACAAGCGACGACCGTGGCGGCTGTCAACGACGCCCTTGGGCCGAGTCGAGGCGAACCCTTGCGCCGCGAGCGCCATTCGCCGCGCCCCCTCAGCGCTCAAAGTTTCTAGCTTCACCGACTAATTCACCGGCCCCCGTTTACTTCTCGACGTGGGCCGCCAGTCGCTCGAGCGTCTTGGCCATGGCCGCCGGATGCTTCTTCGGATAGCCCATGATCTCGATCGCCTTCGGCATTCGAGACGTGGACCAGTCAAACGTTTCGGTCACCTCGGTGCCGCCATCTTTTGGGACGAGCTCGTAGCGCCAACGGTGTTTTCCGAAATGGGCCCACGCGATCCGACGGTTTTCTTCGAATTCGACCACCGTATTGGCAATGCGGTAAGGCACTACGAACTTCATATCGATTCCGAACTTGTCGCCCATCTTCAGCCGGGTCGGACCGCCGGCACGGACCTTGCGGACGGTGCCCGAGCCATCGATGATTGGGTGCATCGCGGGATCGGCGAGCACCGCGAAGATTGCCTCAGGAGAAGCTTTGATGACCCGGGAGACGGAAACGGCACGATCACTCATTCGGGCGAGCCTAACGGGCCTCGCAGACCCTTACGGCCTGTTACCCGAAGAACACTTCGGCGACGCCGTGGTACAGCTGGGGGTCGACGGTCTTCAGCTCCGTCACCGCATCGGCCAACGGCACCCGGATGATGTGCGCCGCTTGGAGGGCAACCATTTGCCCGAAGGCTCCATCATGGACCGCGTCGATCGCGGCCACGCCGAACCGGGTGGCCAGCACGCGATCATACGCCGTGGGCGTACCGCCCCGTTGCACGTGGCCGAGAATCGTGACCCGAGTTTCGTATCCCGTGCGGGCTTCGACCTGTTCGGCCACCCAGTTGGCAATCCCTCCGAGTCGAACATGACCGAATGCGTCAACATCGCCTGACACGGTGGCCATCTGCCCGGCGAGCGGGACGGCCCCTTCGGCCACGACGATGATGCTCGACCACGAGCCGCGATCATGGCGGGCCCGTATGCGCGTGGCCACGCCCTCGATGTCAAAGGCCTCTTCAGGGATCAGAATCTCCGCCGCGCCGCCGGCAATGCCGGCGTGGGTGGCGATCCATCCGGCGTGACGGCCCATTACCTCCACCACCATGACTCGGTGGTGCGATTCAGCCGTCGTGTGCAAACGGTCGATGGCTTCGGTGGCGATGTTCACCGCGGTGTCGAATCCGAAGGTCACCTCGGTCGCCGAGAGGTCGTTGTCGATGGTCTTCGGCACGCCCACCACGCAGACATTCTCGGCCGCCAGCTTGTTGGCCACGCCCAGGGTGTCTTCGCCGCCGATAACAATGAGCGCGTCGACATTGAGTCGATGGAGGGTCGCCTTCGCCGCCGCCACGCCGCCCTCGACCTTGTACGGATTCGTTCTGCTCGTGCCCAAGATCGTCCCGCCGCGAGGCAAGATGCCTCGACACGCCTCGACGTCGAGCGGCCTTGTCGCAGCGTCGATGACTCCCCGCCAACCGTTCAGAAACCCTACGAAGCTGTCCCCGTGGTACAACTCACCTTTGCGGACCACCGCTCGGATCACGGCGTTGAGGCCGGGGCAGTCGCCGCCACCGGTAAGGATTCCGACATGCATGGTCATTAGATTAAGCGATAAGATCAAGCGCCTTCAGCGACGACAACGGAGCCACCCACGGTAGCGTCGCCGGCCGTGAGCCTGAACGAGGTTGTAGTAGCGATCGACGCCGGCACAACCGGGGTGCGCGCCTTTGCCGTTGACGCGTCGAGCACACCTCGGGGCTGGGCCTACCAGGAGTTCACCCAGCATTTCCCGCAGCCCGGTTGGGTCGAACATGACGCCAACGAGATCTGGACGGCCGTCCAGGCCACCCTCGCCGCGTTGCTACGCAAGCTACCCGACACGACCGTCGCCGCCATCGGCATTACGAACCAGCGCGAGACCGTCGTGGCCTGGGACCGCTCCACTGGGCGTCCGCTGCATCGAGCCATCGTGTGGCAAGACCGCCGGACCGCAGCTCGGTGCGACGAACTGGCCCCCGAAATCGATAGTGTCAGGTCGAAGACGGGGCTCGTGCTCGACCCCTACTTTTCGGGCTCGAAAATGGAATGGCTCCTTCGGACCACCGATATTGGCGCCAACCGCAATCTGGCCTTGGGCACCATCGACGATTGGATCTTGTGGAACCTGACCGGCGAACACGCCACCGATCCGTCCAACGCCAGCCGCACCATGCTCTATGACATCGTCGCCCGGGGCTGGGACGACGCCCTTTGCGCCCTGTTCGGCGTACCCCAACGGGCACTGCCGGACGTGCGCCCGTCGTCGGGTCGTTTCGGCCTCGTACGCGAGGGGCCGCTGGCCGGCACTCCAGTGAGCGCCATTCTGGGCGACCAGCAGGCTGCGCTGTTCGGACAGGCCGGGCTCGTGCCCGGAATGGCCAAGAACACTTACGGTACCGGCAGTTTCGTGCTCATGAACGTCGGCCCTACGTGCCCGCCACCAAGCGAGGGATTACTGACAACCGTGGCCTGGGACCTCGGTCGCCATGGATTCGCCTATGCCCTCGAAGGCGCGGTCTTCGTGACGGGAGCGGCCATTCAGTGGCTCCGCGACGGGCTGCAGATCATCTCCGAAGCCGCCGAAATCGGCCCGTTGGCCGAGACGATCACCGATACCGAGGGCGTCTACGTGGTGCCCGCGTTCACCGGCCTCGGCAGCCCCTGGTGGGATCCGTATGCTCGGGGCACGATCGTCGGCCTGACTCGTGGCGTCGGACGGGCCCATCTGGCGCGCGCGGTTGTCGAGTCGATCGCCTACCAAGTTCGCGACGTGGTCGATCGGATGGTCGCCGTGTCAGGAACCCCGTTGGCCGAACTCCGCGTCGACGGGGGCGCCTCCGTCATGGAGTTGTTGCTGCGCCTTCAGGCCGACCAACTCGGCGTCGCGGTGTCTCGCCCGGTGATCGCCGAGACAACGGCGCTAGGAGCGGCCTACGCGGCCGGACTGGCCGAAGGCGTATGGAACTCGACCGACGAGGTTGCGGCGGCATGGAGGGAGGACGTGAGGGTCCCGCCTACCGGAACTCGCGAAGCGGCCGACCACGCCTACAAGGGCTGGCTGCGAGCGATCGAGCGGTCGCAGCATTGGGCCTAGTGGCCCCGTGGCGCTCGCGAAAGTTTCTATCGTCCGCTACTTTTCGCGATCGAGGCCAGCGTCATGGGACTCCCGCCAGAATCGGGAACGGCACGACTTTGAGCCGCACCGACTCCTCCGCCCCGGTTACTTCGGCCGAGGCATCACGCTTGGCGTACTGGTGAACGTACTCCTGATCTGACAACGACCGGATCTCGAACATGATCTCGTCGGTGATCTTGCGCAGTAACAGCGGATCTTTACGGCGATCGGCAAAGCGATCGAAGCGCACCGGTCGACCGAAGCGAATGGTGATCGGCAAGAAGAATTTTGGAAGGAGCTTGCCGATGGGCTGGGCTTCTCTGGTGCCGATCACGCCGATCGGGATGACGGGCGCGTGACAGTCAAGGGCTAGTCGGGCGACGCCCGTTCGGCCCTTGTACAGCCGTCCGTCGGGCGACCGCGTTCCTTCGGGGTAGATGCCGAACAATCCGCCGCCACGAAGCACTTCGCCGGCCGATTCGAGGGCCCGACCGGCCGCCGAACCGGCGCCGCGCTTCACCGGAATTTGACCCATCATCTTGAAAAACCATGCCGTCTTCCAGCTCTCGAAATACTCAGCCTTGGCGACATAGGTCACCCGTCGATCGAGCACCAGCGGAATGAAGATCGAATCGATGAAGCTGAGGTGGTTCGGCGCGAGAATCGCCGCCCCCGAGGTCGGTACGTTCTCCAGCCCCTCGACGCAAATCCTGAACAGTCGGCGCGCTACCGGACCAACCGAGCCTCGAACCATGTGGTACGGCAGTTGTGATGCCATGGCGACATCCTACGAAAGAAATCCGACGGCGTGCCGGGCTAGGACGTGAACAGTTCATGAACCCTACGGTTCGCGCTCGAAGCTCGGATCCAGGCCGAGGTCTCCCGGCACTTCGCCGAACAGGGCGGACACCACCGAGATTGCTTGCGCTGTGAAGGGATGCGTTCGTGGCGTGGCGCTACTGTGGGCCGCCGTGAGCGACACACCAGCCATATCCCTCAACGCCATGCTGTGCGACTCCGTGGCGAATGCCGATCAAAAGCTTTGGGTGCAAGGGGCAGGGTGGACAGTTCTCGGCGCCTACCAGTACCCGTTGCGTCAACCTCGCATCGGTGTGGCCGCGGTCGCCCACGTGCCGTGGGAGTTGACGCCGAAAGAACATCATTTTGAACTACGCCTCGAGCGCGCTGACGGTGCCCCAATTTTCTTGGGCCAACGGCCGGCCGGTCCAGTTGCCCCCGGTGCGGGCCGCATGCCGATCTCGATCGAGGTCACCCGTCCCGAATACATCGTGGCTGGCGATGAGCAACCGGTTTGCATTGCGTACGTGATAGACGGCGTCACGTTGCCGACTCCCGACCGCTATAGGTTCATCATCGCCGTCAACGGGGTCGATACAACCAGCTTGTGGTTTCGAGCCGTGGGGCCCTAAGGAGCCGCGTACGAAACTTTCATGGTTCGCGCGCAATCAACGCCGCCCCGATCGCGCCGGCGTCGGGGCCCAGCACGGCGGCGACGATCTCTGGAAGCGCTCGCCGCGACGCGGCATGGCCGAACTGTTCAGCCAAATGGGCTCGTGTTCGAGTGACGATCAATTCCCCAACTCGTTCCAGTACGCCTCCGCCAATGACGATCCGGTCAGGATCCCAGGCCAGACATATGTTCGCCAACCCGACCGCCAACCATTTTGACAAATCGTCGAGGATCGCAACGGCGGCCGGGTCGCCGGCGCGGGCCAACGCGGTCACCTCCGCGTTGGCCCGTTGGCCTGAGGCGTAGAGCTCCCAACACCCTCGGCGTCCGCATATGCACAACGGGCCGTCAGGCTGCACACACATGTGGCCTAGTTCGCCGGCAAACCCGTGAGCGCCCCGATGGAGCACCCCGTTCAATACGAATCCGGCGCCGATGCCCGTCCCAACCGTGATCAGCACGGCGTTGCGGGCGTCGCGGGCCGCCCCCAACACCGACTCGGCCAGCGTGGCGCAGGTCGCGTCGTTCTCAGCCACGACGCGAAGATCAAGCGCGGCACCGAGCCGTTGCGCAACCGGGAGATTGTAGACACCGGGGAGGTGCGGACCGGCCCACAACACGCCGTCGAAGTCGACCAGACCAGGAACACCTACCCCGACTCCGAGCACCGGTTCGGGCGAACGTCGCCTCAAGGTCTGGG
>JANYDT010000250.1 GCA_025359845.1 Acidimicrobiia bacterium | reverse complement strand
TTCCAATGATTCTTGGGCAGGACCGATGCTTTCTGTCACACCCCTCCCGTACGCTTGTTCGTATGAACGTGATGAATGTTGTGACGGAACCGCAGCTTCTGTCGGAGGTGGCGACGGAGCGTTTGGAGGCCGAGATCTCTTCGGTGGCGGCGACGATCGCGGCGTTGACGTGTCGATGGTTGGCGATGATCGCGGAGTACGATCGCCGTAAGGGGTGGGAGCAATGGGAATGCCGATCCATGACCCATTGGCTCGTGGGGCACGTGGGTCTGGGCCGTTCGACGGCCAGGGAACGGGTCCGTGTGGCCAACGCTCTTACGAACTTGCCGCTGTTACAGGCCGAGTTCGCGGCCGGGCGGCTTTCGTACTCGCGGGTCCGGGCCGTGACCCGTGTTGCCACCGCGACTAATGAGCCGGGCCTGGTGAACATGGCGTTGGCGTGTACCGAACCGCAGTTGCAACGTTGGGTCACCGCTATTCAGCGGGTCAAGGTCGCCAACGACCCCGACATCGGAGAGCTTATCTTCGAGTCCCGATCCATTACTTTCGCGTGGGACGGCAACGGGGCTTGGGTCGCCCGGTTACGGCTTCCCTCCGAGGTCGGGGCCATCGTGGCCAACCTCATTGCCGCCGAAGTCGGCGCCGCCCAACTCGACGAACCCGAACCCGGCTGCGGTGACGAGCGATTGTCGATCGAGCAACGCCGGGCCGACACGTTCAGTGCGATCATCGAACGGGCCGCCGCCTGCAGGTGTTGGGTGGCCGACGCAGTCACGCTCGAAACAGATAGCGATTCGGGGCTTGACGACGACTCCGAAACCATCGTCGGAGCGTCCGATCTCGGTGCCCATCCGTGTTCGACGACTTCGCGATCACCGGCTGTACCTATTCCCGCTTCGGCGGCGCCGGAGAAAACCGCCGTCGCCCGGAGTCGGCGGTGCGCTGCTGATGAAGTGGGCGGCGTTCATTACGGACGGTTCACCCCGAAAGCGGGGTCGCCGGCCCGAAACGTCGTCGCCCGACGCGACCCGCTTATTGTGGTGCACCGGTTTCCTGATGGGGCCGAATTGAACAAACGGCCGTTGCCGATCACCACTGCGGATCGTCTCGCCTGTGACTGCGACACCGTGGCGCTGGATCATGACCGGGACGGCAATCCGCTCAACTTGGGCCGCTCCCGGCGATCACCGAACACCGCGCAACGCCGAGCGGCGAGGGAACGCGATCAGTGTTGCCGTTTTACCGGTTGCGAGGTCCGCCAGGGCTTTCATCTCCATCACGTGAAATATTGGACCCGCGATAAAGGTTTCACTGATCTCGACAATATGATTTATCTCTGTACCCGACATCATCGAGCGGTTCACGAAAAGTATTGGCGGATTGTTGGGAGGAGCGACGGGCAAATCGACTTCGTTCCACCCGACCGCACCGGTCCGCTACGACCGCGACCACCGGCCGATCTCGACGAGCTGGTCGCCGGGTTCCTTGACCCCCTCGGACCCATCCGACAATCCGCCGGCGCCGGCGAAACCCTCGACCTCGAAATGGCCGTCTGGGGCTACTTCGCCCACGAACACCTCATCACGCAACGCGAAACCGAATCGCGCGAGTCCCAACTCCAACCCGACCAAAACGCTCCCACGGAAGCGCCTCGCGAACCGCTGCAACCCTAAACGAGGCGGAACCTTCCACAGGCTTTCAACGAACCTTGCTCACCTCGGGCCTCGAACCGGCCGAGGCCACCCTGCGTCAGTGTTAACTCTCTGTCGGGTCGTCGTTGCGCCGAGGTGCGGTTACAGCGGCCCCGGAAAATGCGCCAATCGCTCGCCGCGCCGTAGAGCGGATGGGGCGCTTCCGCGGAAGCGCCTTGGGACCGGTAACGAGGTGGATATCGGTGGAACGATTCGGTGTTCGCTATTCGCCCGCCAGCACGTCTCGACACGCTCGCTCGCAGTCGCGTTGCAAAGCCGTGTCGGCCACGCCGCAGTATGCACAACCTTCCAGGCGTCCTTGAGGGCATTCCATCGTTCGTCGCTGGGATCGTTCAACTCGGTCCATGCGGCGTTTGCGTTTTACGGGCGACCCGAGCCGTACGAGGCGTGGTTTGTGGTTGAGGCACTAGCTGGGGTTAACCCCACCTCGAAGACACCAGCCCTTCCCATGGCGGCGACGACGACGCTTTCGCACAATCGACCTATGGAACGATCAGCAACTTTCTGCACCCGTCGTCGTTGGCTCGTGATCTCCGGATGGATAGTCGGCGCTGCCCTACTCACCCTCGCGTCCGGCTCACTACGCAAGCCGTTTGGCGGGTCCGATCGCCTCCCCGGGACTGATTCGGAGGCCGCTTACGACTTGCTCGGGCGAATGTCAGCCGATAGTCGGGCGGGCCACGCGGTTGTCCCAGCTCTGGTTGACAACAATGCATCGCTCGTCGCCATTGGACCATCGTGGCACAAGCGAACCGACGTCGCCCGCATCGCCACGGCCGCCCGTCAGCTCACCGCGGTGAAGGATGTGCTGTCGGTCGGTACCCCACGATGGAGCGCCACCCGCTCGATGGCCTTGATCCCCCTGTCAGCCCTGGATAACCTCGGCGACCCGGCGAAAGCGGCCATCCACCGCATCCGCAGCGAGCTCACCGATGGACAACCGACCTGGCGCACAGAGCTCGGCGGCGACCCGTTCACCGATCCCGGCGGACCACCAGCGACCGAGGCCTTCGGGTTTGTGGCCGCTGCACTGATTCTTCTGATCACCTTCCGTTCTGGCCGCGCGGTGGGTGTCCCGCTGTTCACGGCATTGATCGGTGCGGCGGCCGGAAGCGCGGCACTCCGTCTGCTCACCATCGTTGTCAAGATCCCCGATGTCACCAAAACGGTGGCGCTCATGATTGCGATCGGCGTCGGCATCGACTATGCCTTGTTCATCGTGACTCGGTACCGGCTCGAACGTCTCAGCGGCGCCGATCCAATCGACGCCGTCCGCACCGCCATGCGAACTGCCGGTCACGCCGTCGCTTTCGCCGGAGTCACGGTCGTCATCTCGGTGCTCGGCATGCTCATCGCCCGGGTCGGCTTCATGAGCGGGCTAGCTCTGGGCACCGCGGCCGCGGTTGCCCTCACGTTGGCCGCCGCGCTCACACTCGTACCGGCTGTCCTGTCGATCGGAGCGAACCGGACGCGCTTCCAGATGACGAAAGTAGCCTTGAGAACCGCGTCAGCAGAAGCTGCATACCGGGCGCCGTCAGCGGCGCGAACGCTGAATCGGGCATCCGGCGTTGCGTCAGCCAAAGCTGGCAGATTCGAATGGACCGCACGACACCCAGCTCCGCCCATGACGAGGCCGGTCAGGGAGCCCGACGGGACACCGATCCGACGACAAGCGGCGCAACGCTGGAGCGAATTGTCCAGCGTCGCCCCAAGGGCGCGGCGGTGGCGGGCTTCGCAATCTTGCTAACACTCGCCGCTCCTACGTTGGCGCTGAGGTTGGGCTCGACCGACCACAGCACCCTTGCCCAATCGCAGACGGCCAGGCGGGCTTTCGACGCAATCTCAACCGGCTTCGGTCCGGGAGCGAACGGACGGTTCCTCGTCGCCGTCGAGGGAACCGCGCTGACGACAACCAACTCTTGGCGATGACCGACCGGATGGCGCATGCGGAGCGGCGCCGCGCCGCGCCATGGGTTGGGCGATTTCCGACCCAGCGCAGGAACCGCTCGATCAATCAATCGCTCTGGGTTCGTACTGGCTCCCCGGGGGCCGGGAGCGCTGGGGCGAGGCGTGTATTTAGCTCTTCTGATCGTTCTCGGTCCGATCGCCTTTGCATTTATGCTCGCGTACATATTGGTCGCAATCACCAGCGCGACATGGCCTATTGGCCTTGGTTCGGCCGTGAGTACCGGTATCAGCTTTCTCGACTGGTTCCTGTTTCCGGTCATTGGTATTGCCTTGCTCTTGGTTCTCGGACCGGCGACGCGCGGCCTCGCATCGATTGTGGCCGGTCCTGCGTCGGCCATGCTGGGCCCTTCGCGGCAGATGTTGGTGGAGAAGGCAGAGTTCGTCAAGGGTTCACGCGATGCGTCGCTCGATTCGGCCGAAGCCGAACGTAAGCGCATCGAGCGCGATCTTCATGACGGCGTGCAGGCCCGCCTCACTGTTCTGGCCATGGACATTGGGCGGGCCCGCGACAAACTCGACGGCGGAGCCACCGCCGAGGACCTCGGTCCTTTGCTCGACGAGGCGAGCGACTCGGCCCGCCAAGCTTTATCCGAGCTGCGAGCCGTCGCCCGGGGCGTGCACGCGTCGGTGCTCACCGATAGAGGGCTCGACGCCGCTCTGTCGTCGTTGGTGGCGAAGTGTCCGGTCCCGGTGCGCGTGCAGATCGAACTTGATGATCGACCGCCGCCCCTGGTCGAGTCGGCCGCGTATTATGTCATTGCCGAGGCGCTCACCAATATCGGCCGTCACAGCGGCGCTAGCGCGGGACGGGTTGCGCTCACGATCGGGCGCTACCTTCACGTGGTCATCTTCGATGATGGCGTGGGCGGCGCCGATACGGCCCTCGGGTCGGGTCTTGCGGGGCTCGACGATCGAGTTCGTTCGGTGGGCGGGACCCTCGAAGTGTCGAGCCCGCTCGACGGACCGACCCGCCTCGAGGCCACCCTCCCCTGGCCCGACTCGTCGGTGTGAGCCCGTCCCGTCTGGCCCGGTTCCGGTCGACAGCGTTGTGGCATTCCGTTGATGTGAGGCATTTCGTTCGCCTGTTTCGAGGCGGAAATGCGAGCCAAATGCGACAAGCCCGCCGGCGAAGCGACGGATGTCCGTGCGATAGTTTACTCGCATGCGTGTCGTCATCGTCGAAGACAACGTGCTGTTGCGAGAAGGCATCATCCGACTCCTCGGCGATCACGCCATTGATGTCGTTGCGTGGGCCGCCGATGTCGAGAACTTCCAGCGCGAAGCTGAGCGGCACTGCCCTGATCTCGCCATCGTCGATGTGCGTCTCCCGCCATCATTTACCGATGAGGGCCTGCGCGCCGCCATCGAATGGAGGGGCGTACAACCGGGCGCACCGGTTCTCGTGCTCTCACAGTTCGTCGAAGAACGCTACGCCCGCGAACTGCTGGCCGATGGCGCCGGATCGGTCGGCTATTTGCTGAAGGACCGAGTTGCCGATGTGCGCGAGTTCGTCGAAGCGCTCCATCGCGTCGCCGGCGGGGCGACGGTGCTCGACCCCGAAGTGGTGGCGCAGCTGATCGCCCGCCGTGCCCGCGATCCGGTCGAACTGCTAACGCCCCGCGAACGGGACGTGCGCGCGCTTATGGCCGAAGGACGGTCGAATGCCGGCATCGCCAAACGACTGGTCATCAGCGATGGGGCCGTCGAGAAGCACATCGCCAACATCTTCACCAAACTCGGCCTCAGCGGCGGCGACGATCACCGACGCGTGCTGGCCGTGCTCGCCTGGCTCGGTCAAGCGGTAGCCGCCCGATCAGCTCCCCGCGGCGGCGAGGAGCCACTCGGTGCCGCACGACCGATCAGCGCATCACGGACGGCGTCGGCGTCGGCCCACGCCCGTCGGCCCACGCACGTGCGTCGTTTGAACGGTATCTCGCGGCCGTCGGGCAGGCGAGGGACGCAGCCTCAGATCGGGTTCAGCGGCGTTTCAGTTTCGAGCAGCTTCCTCGCGATGACGATCGCCGACATGGCGCTGGGCCAACCGGCATAGAACGCGAGATGGGTAATGAGTTCGACGAGCTCGTCCCCGGTTACACCGTTGGCGATTGCGCGCTTCAGATGCCCGGGGAGTTGTTCGGTCCGATTGAGGGCGACAAGCGCAGAGACGGTGATGAGGCTGCGGTCACGTTTGGACAGGCCGGGCCGTTCCCAGACATCGCCGAATAGCACGTCGTCGGTCAGCTCGGTCAGCTTCGGTGCGAATGTCCCCATCAGCTGTTGGGCGGGAGTTGGTTGTTCAGGCACGGGTCGGTCTCTGTTTCAAGGATGTGGGATGGGTGGCGATCAGCGATGTAGACGGTAATACTGGCAATCGCCTCGACCAGGTTCCCAAACCACTGCGACAAAGAATATCCAACTGTGCAAACCCGCATTCTCGGCCGCAGCGGCCTACAAGTGTCGGCTCTCGGTCTCGGCTGCATGGGCCTCAGCACCAACTTCGGACCACCCACCGAACGCGAGACGGGGATCGCCCTTATCCGCGCCGCGGTCGATCTGGGTGTGACCTTCTTCGACACCGCCGAAACGTATGGTCCATTCATCAACGAAGAACTCATCGGAGCCGCGCTCGCGCCAGTGCGAGAGCAGGTGGTCGTCGCGACGAAATTCGGGTTCGACTTTGAAGCGGACACGGGCCAGCGGTTGGGCCTCGATAGCCATCCCGACCACATCAGACGTGCCGTGGACGGATCGCTGCAACGGCTGCAGACCGACTGCATCGACCTGTTGTACCAACACCGGGTTGACCCCAATGTGCCGATCGAGGACGTGGCCCGGCGCCGTGAAGGATCTCATTGTTCAAAGCAAGGTCAAGCACTTCGGTCTGTCCGAAGTCGGCGCCGCGACGATCAGGCGGGCCAATGGCGTCCAGCCCGTCGCGGCTGTGCAGAACGAGTACTCCCTGTGGTCGCGTGACTCGAACGACTAAAGGAGAACCTCGGCGCCGCCGCCATCGACCTCAGCGACGCGGACCTGCGCGAGATCGACGAATCGGCCTCGCAGATTCATGTACAGGGCGACCGCGGCACGGGGCGCGAACAACACACCTGAGTCTCATCAATTCAAGCTATGCCGCTTCAGTAACGTGCGTCCGACGCCGATGTTCGCTAAAGTGGAGATCGCTTCTCGCTGCAGTCGGGGCCGTGATCTTGGTGTCGTCGGATTGTGCGCGTTCGGGGTGATCGGGTTCATGACCGTGCGCGTTGGCGGCCGAATGTTCGCCAATCGGCAACTAAAAAACATCGTAGCGACGATCACTGATCCTCGGATCGACGTGTTGACCGACTATGGCATTGAGCCGAATTGGGCCGTCCCGCCAAGTCCCGAGACGTTTCTCCGAGCGACCTTCGCCGCCGGGCGAGCAAACATCGTCAGTAGCTTCGCGTCGGCCACGCTTGATGTGCGCCCGGAGGGCTCCGACGTGAAGTTCGGCGAAACAGCCGTCGAGTGCCCCGGAGAGGCAACGCGCCGACTTCGTCCGGTCGAAGCGGATTCGCAACGTCGTCGCCAAACACTCAGCGCCGAGAACGTCGATGCCAAATGCACGGTCCGGTTTTCGGTAACCGTTGAAGGTCAACCTCGGACCTTCACCGTTGCGCCATATCGGGCACCGACGTGGACTGTAGGAAACTTCAACACGAACATTCCGAATTTCGTGGCAGGTTCAAGGGTCCTCGTTAGTTGGCGGCCCTTAGACCGGCTTCGACTTCGGGAAGTCGGCTCGCAGCACCGTTTTTCCGTTGCTGTCGCTGGCCCCGACCGCGACCAAGCCGTCCATACCCAGCCCTGAGGTTGCTTCACACACAAACCATTTGGCGCCGCCAATCGCCGTGAACGAGCCGATGGGCACTCGAGTCCCGTCGGGCTTCTCGAACCACATGCGGTATAGCGCTCCTTTAGGCAGGCCGGCCGCATGAAATTGGACGTAAGTGCCGGTCGGGACTACTCCCACCTTCACGTAGCCGGCCACGGGCAGTCCGGCCGATCCGGCCCCGGCGAGAAGTTCGTAGCGACGAGTCTTCGTGTCTCCGTCGTCTCGCGAAACGACAGTTGCGACGGTCAGGACGGCAAGGATCGCGGCCGCGGTGGCGGCCAAAATCGCCCCCCGCCACCGACGACGCTGAACTCTTTCCATTCCCTCAATGGAGCCGACCACGGCGTTGCGGAGACGGGCCGGCGGATCCCACGACGGTGAAGCGTTGTCGGGCGAGGCGGCGACGAACTGCGACCGATCGAGCTCACGAAGTTGCCGGGCCACGCCTGAAAGCTGTCGGGCGTCGGCCTGACAGGCTGCGCATGCGTCGAGATGGGCGACGAAAGCCACATTGTCACCCGGCTCCAAACCATCAAGGAGGTACGGCCCGACGTACGTGACCCAAGGGCAGGTAGTGGTCATCAGCCTTCTCCCCAACCCATTTCTTCAAGGGCGAGACGTAACGCCTTCAGCCCGTAGAACACTCGACTCCGGAGGGTCCCCTCAGGAACCCCAAATTCGATCGCCACCTCGGCGTAGGGCCGACCCCGAACATAGGTCTCCACGATGGCGAGGCGTTGATCGTCACGAATGCGCCGCAACGCTTCGTCGATCATCCATCCATTCATCGCGCGCGAAATCTCATCCTCGCCCGTAGCTGGCTCGACCGTCTCTTGGCCCGGAGGAACGGCCATGGTGAGCTTGGGGCGGGCGTCTCTGGCCCGACGCATATCGGCGGCCACATTGTGGGCGATCGCAAAAAGCCAAGTGCGCAGTGAACCCAACGCCGGATTCCACTGGTCCGACTTGCGCCACGCTCGGGTAAAGGTCTCTTGCACCGCTTCTTCGGCGTGATGGTGGTCGCCGAGAAGCCGCCCGCAGTACCGAAAGAGTTCGGCACCGTGAGTATCGTAGGCGGCGCGCAAATCGTCCACCGAATTGAGGTTCAGCCCCAGATCAGGAGGCGACGACGGGACAGCGCTAGGACGACGCAGCACAAGCAAGACAGTAGATCCCGGCGACGGTCGGTTACGCTCGGTTGAATACAAGCTTGAATTCCAGGGTGCCGTGGTCATCGACCGTGACGAATCCGCCTACCGACGGCGGATCGATGCCGTAGTCGCCCATCAACACTGCGATATCGGTGCCGACCACCTCGAGAGCCCCGTTCGCAAGCTGGGCTTGGAGCGGAAATTCGATGTCTTTCGTGACTCCATGCAAGGTGAGCTTGCCCTTGGCTGTCACGTTGATCGGGCCTCCTTTGGCCGCGTCGGCGGGAAGGGCAACCTCGGCTGCCGAAAAACTGGCGGTCGGGAATTTCGAGATCTCCAGCCCGCGTCCCTGGAGGACCCCGTCGCGACGGCTCTGGTCACTTTCCAACTTGGTGAGATCGACATCGATTTTTATGTCTTTCACCACGAGACCCGACCCGGAATCGGCAATCGTGAGGGCACCGGTCACGGCGGGGGTACGGCCCACCGCCGGGTTCTTCGCAGGCTTGCCGGCGAAGAGTTCCTGGACCCGATACCCGGCCACCGATCCCGCTCCGGCCTTCCAAGTGCCCACGGGCCCGGCTGAGGACGCCGAACTTGAGGAGGCCGGGATCGGGGCCGCTTTGAAGATTGTCTTCTTGCCGACTTTCGTGCACGTGAAGACCTTCCGGGCGACGACCGCGGTTTGGCCGATGGCGTTCTTCTTGCAAGCGCTCCCGTCTTTGACCGTGGTGGCCGCAGAAGCGATAGGAGCGACGCTGAGAATCAGGGTTGGCGCCACGAGGGTGAGGAGAATTAGGCGCTTACGCATCGGGATTGTGGTCCTTTGTGAGTTTTCCGGCGAAGAAGAGCAGCGATCCCTGGGGCGTCAGGCCGAACTTGGGCGGGGCCGGGGGGTTGTTGAAGAACAAATGGTTGAGGATGAGGTACGCGGCG
>JANYDT010000209.1 GCA_025359845.1 Acidimicrobiia bacterium | reverse complement strand
CGGGCCTGACCCTGTCTGCGTCCGGGCCCTCCTTGTACGGAGCGGCCCTGTTCGCATGCGCCCGAACGCATAACGGGCAACGTCAAACACGGTTGGTGCCGATGGCCTCACCGTTCGTCATACGGGGTTGCGAAGCTTGTGGTCTTCCACGAGTGCTTCGGAGGATGTCAAGACCACCAATTCCCGCACGATCCGCCGTCTTCTGATCGTTGGCATCGCCGTTGCCGCAACTGCCACGACTGCGTCGTTCGTCGGATCGCCCGCCGCTTCGACGAAGGCGGCAACCACGATCGAGGCCACCAAGGCGACCGCCAAGGCCAAGGTCACGAAGCCGAAGCGCAAACCGACGAAGGCGCCGATGACAACGAAACGTGCCGCGACGACGACCGTCAAGGCGACGACCACGACCGCTTCGTTAACCGTGAACCCAGAGGTCGCGAAAGTGCTGGCCGGCTACGAGGCCTACTTCACCGCGTTTGTCGCCGCTGCCCGCGAACCGGAACGGGCCGAACAGCTTTTGCCCACCGGCATGACCGGCGACGCGCTCGCCCGCATGTTGGAGATCCGCCATCTGGATGCGACCGAGGGTGTGGCTTGGGACGGCACGCGCAAGGACATCGTCTCCGGTCCTCGTATCGAGTCGATCGGCGACACGACGGCGACGTTGCGCGACTGCCGCTCGGTCGGCGGGGTGCTGCGCAAGAAGGCAACCGGACAGGCAGTTCCAGGCACGACCGAACCCGACGTTGACGACATGCGAGTCACGTTCGTTCGGATGTCGGGCAAGTGGGTCGTGACCACCACCGAGCGGTTCAACGACGTGGAAGGGAGAAGCCGATGCGTACCCGGCTCGCCGTCTCCATAGCGATAGCCGTCGCCCTGGCCGCGGCAGCGCTCCTCAGCGCGCCGATTGCGGAGGCTGGTTCGCGAGCTCCGACCCGGCCTCCGAGTGGCGGCAAGATTCGAACGTCGTCGTCGGGTAACACGGTGCGGTATTCGAGGTCGAGGGCCGGGGTGCCGAAGCGCACACCGGGTCTGCGGGTGGTGCCTCCGGCGGTGCGGTGCAGGCGGTGGACCACGGAAGAGGTTCAGGGCGTCGGCGAGGTAGCGGTGGTGGTTGTGCACTCGTGGCGGCAGTGCTTCTCGGTAGCGACCGGCCGGCCAACGGGCCCGGCCCGGGAGATCCCCGGCGAAAGCGGTGGGACGCAACCGACTGAGGACGTGTGGACGGCGATCGTGCCTGACCCGGTCATCTTGCGGGAGAACTCGGCAAGGTTCGTGACGCAGCGACTTTCGTGGATTTGGCTTCCACCGGAATACTTCCGTGGCATCGCGGTCACGTTGCGTTCGTCGTCGGGGGCGACTGCGACCGGCGCGGCAACAGCACGGGCGATCGACGTGACGATTCATCCGGGCTGGGGCGGCGCGGGTAACGCGATTGATTGCACGCTCGATGCTCAGTTCCCATACGACCGCTCGAAGGGCTACTGGGAGCAACGCTCGTGTGGCCTGCTTTACATGAAGTCTTCGATCAACGAACCAGGCGGCGTGTACACGGCCACGGCAACCGTGACGTGGGAAGTAAACGCAACGATCGACGGCGAACCAGCCGACCCAGCAATCGTGATCACCGACGGACAGGCAGCGTTCCGAGTCGAAGAACTCCAGGCGTTGGTGACGTGTGTCGGCGGCAACGAAACGGCATGCCAGCCGCGTAATTCAGTTCGACGAAGTTCAACAGGAAAGTAGGTGCACGTATGAGTGTGATGACACGTCCTCGGCTCGGAAGACCAGGCGGTGACGAAGTGAAGCGGACTACCACGACCGATCCGTTCGACGCGTTGGTGTCGAAGTCAGGCTCGGTTGTGAGAACGACGCGCCGACCGAAACTTCTCGCTGGCGGTGTCGGGCTTATCGCCGCCACAGCATTGCTCGGTGCGCTTATGTTCAGTCGGGGAAGTGAGCAGCGAACGGCGATCGTCGCAGCAACCGACATTGGTGTCGGTGAGGTGATCACGCCCGCGCATCTGCGAGTTGTTCGGATCGCCCGGAATGCCGACGTTGCGTCGCTCCCTTCGTCGGCTGCGGGCCAGCTCGTCGACCGGGTCGCGGCGGTCCCGATCTCCCGCGGTGCGCTGGTGTTGCCCACCGATGTGAATCGGACCCAGTCTGCGCCTGGAGGGTCGGTGCTTGTTGGCGCGGTCTTGGAACCGGGTGCGCTTCCGTCACCGGACCTACGGTTTGGTGATCGTGTCCGGGTGCTGATTGCGCCGTCGAATCCGTCGATCGACAATGCACCCAAGGTTGTGACCGAGGCGGTCGTGTGGCGGGTCTGGGGTTCGCAGCAGGCCAGTGGGAGCCGACGCGCCGTCACGTTGGCTGTCCCCGATGCGGCAGCCGTCGAGGTTGGTGCTGGCGCCGCGCAGGGCAGCATTCGTCTGCTGGTCGTGCCGAACATCGATTCAAAGCGGCCGGCTTCGGTCGCTGCCGTTGATCAGCCGGTTTCGTCGGTGCCAGCGGGCACGCCCGTCGTCGGTGAAGAACCTGCGACCTCGGTGGTTCAGTGACATGGCGGTGATCGTCATCACGAGTGCGAAGTCGTCGCCGGGTGTTTCGCTCGCGGCGTTTGGCCTGGTGCATTGCTGGCCACGTGCGATCGTCGGTATGGAGCTGGACGAGTCGGGTGGAACGTGGGCGTACCGGCATGGGCTGAGCTGTGAGCCGGGTCTCGCCAGCCTCGCGGCGACGCAACAGCCGCTTGAGGCGCAGTTGGCGGCCGCGCACGGGCATCGCCTGTCGGAGTCGAAGGCGCTGGTCTGTGCACCGAAGGAAGGTTCGATTGTGCGAGCAGCAGCGGGGTGGCTTGGCGAACGACTTCTTGCCTGGCCCGAAGGCGACGATCTCCTCATCGACATCGGACGCGTGCGAACCGGTGACCACGAAAACAACGCGCTGAACCGTGCCGATGTCGTGTTGCTGATGACGGGGACACGGCCGGAGGAACTGGCGTCCGCCGCAGCGGTCATCGCCGACCTCGCCACCGCTATCCGCCGGACAACCCCGCTCTATCTCCTCTTCGTGGCGAGCGGACCGTACTCGGCAGACGAAGCGGCCGATGCGTTGGACGAGCTCGTGAAACGGCGAATCCTTCGAATAGCCGGTTCGGTCCCGTTCGATCCGAAGTCCGCCCGGGAGGTGTGCGATGGAGGCCGTAACGCAGCCAAAGTCACTGGCCGCTGGTTCGGACCGATGGCCACCGAACTCGCCGCAGGGACGGCGCACCGAACTGCACCGCAAGCCAACCATCAAACAGAGGTCGACTCGTTGAACGGAGCACGGTGATGGATCGCCAGTTGATTGCCGACCTCCGTCTTGTTGTCGGTGACAAGTTGCAGGAGTGGGTCGGCCAGCGACGCCGCGAAGGCGTCGAGGTCGGCAAGGACGATCAGCGGCAGTACGCGAACTCGGTGGCGCGTGAACAGCTTGACCTCGTCGAACGTCAACGCATGCAAAGAGGCCAGGCGCGCATGGTCCAGGACGAGTACAACGCCGTGGTCCGCGAGATC
>JANYDT010000183.1 GCA_025359845.1 Acidimicrobiia bacterium | reverse complement strand
GTACGAAATCACCCGATCAGGCGTCGCCCAGGTGCTGAGGGCGAGTTCGGCCAGATCGACCACCCGCTGGGCCAGATGGGGGAAGTCGACGTCGGTCGAGGCCATCGCCGCGCTCTCGTAACGGCGCTTGACCCCCTCGGCCAGGCCGGCGATCTTCCAGTACTGGAAGGCGCGGTAGTAGCCGATATCAGACACGTCGAAACCGGTCTGCGCGGCGTAACGCTCCACCACTTCGGCCCTGGTGGCGAAACCGCCGGCCATGGTCGGCGGCACCTCCATCCACACTTGCGGGGTGTCTTCACCGGGCTCGTACCAATTGTTGAGCAGGAAACCGAGGTCTGACAGCGGGTCGCCCAGAGTCCACAGTTCCCAATCGAGCACCCCGGTGAGGCGCCCGGTCGCGTCGAACATGACGTTGCCGATGCGGTAGTCGGAGTGGACGACGGCGGTGTAGCGCTGCTCGGGGCGACGGGCCACCAACCGGGCGTGCAACTCGTCCATCAACGCCAATTCACGTGTCTTGTTCTGCGCCCAAACCGTGCCCATACGCTTGAGCTGACGGTCGAGAAACCCGTCCCGCCGAGCGGTCTCGCCCAAGCCGACGGCGTCGATGTCGACCTGGTGAAGAAGGGCCAGCACATCGACGATCTCGTCACTGGCTCGGCGGCGGACAGCCGGGGTCGGAAAGAATTCGTCGACCCGGCCCGGATTGTCGATCACCTCACCCGGCACCCTCGACATGACGTAGAAGGGCGACCCGTTGACGGCGACGTCTTCACACAGCGCGAGGGCCTCCGGTACTGGCACCCGGCTCGACGCCAGCGCCCGGATCACCGCGAACTCTCGCTCCATGTTGTGCGCGTTGCCCGAACCCGTGCGTAGGGGCGGACGGCGCAGCACGTGGGTGCGGCCGGCGCTGTCGTGCACGAAGTAGGTGATGTTGGAGTGGCCGCCACCGACCAGGGCGAACCGCAGGGGCGCCACCACGCCGGGCACATGGGCCGAGATCCAGGCCTCGACGGCGCCGTGGTCGATTCCTGGAGTACCGGCTTCAGCGGGACTGGTCGTCATGTCAACATCCTGCGCAGTACTTTACCGTTGGTGTTGCGCGGCAACTCTGATCGGTATTCAATGAGCGCCGGCACCTTGAAATGGGCGAGGCGATCCCTGACGTGTTGTTTCAGTTCATCGTCATCGAGTGGACCACCGTCGGTCGCCGCCACAATCACGGCCTTGACGATTTCGCCCCACCGTCGGTCGGCTACACCCACCACCGCCGCCTCCCTCACGCCCGGATGGCTCATGAGCGCGTGTTCGACTTCGACCGGATAGATATTTTCGCCGCCTCGGATGATGCGATCATTCACTCGTCCGTGCAGGCTCAGATAGCCCTCGCCGTCGAGCCGCCCAAGATCGCCGGTCCGCCGCCAGCCATCGGGGTCGGCCACGAAATTGTGAGGGGCCCGCACGCAGATTTCACCGACACCATCGCCATCGGGGTGTTCGACCCGCAGCTCGACCCCGGTCGGTGCCCGACCCACTGTTGTCAACAACTCCTGACGACCGGCCAGCGCGGCCAAGTGGTCGTCGTGGTTGAGCGACGTGACGGGGCTGACTTCGGTCTGGCCGAAAACCTGCACGAACCGGGTGAGAGGGAGGGCCCGTAACGCCGCGGTGAGGGTGTCGGGATGGATCGGCGCGGCACCGTATTGCAACAGACGAGGTTGGGCGTCGGCCAGCGCCCCTGCGCTCAGCAAGATATCGATCATCGTCGGCACCAACAAAGCGCACGTGACCCCCAACCACGCTGCTTCCCGCCACTTGTCGATGCTGAACCAGTCCTGGGGAATGACCGCCGCGCCGAGCGCCAAGGCCGTATAAACCATGTTCACTCCCGCGGTATGAGCGAACGGAGACGCCGAGCAGTAACGGTCGCCCGGTCCGAGATCCATGACGCCGGTGTAGATCCGGATTCGTTCGACCATGTGTCGATGCGTGGCCGGTATCGGTTTGGGCAATCCGGTCGTGCCCGACGTGTGCACGATGAACGCCACCGAATCGGCGTTGAAGTTGACCGGCGGCGCCGGCGGGGGCGCCATCGAAAGCTCCTCGAGCACTACCACCGAGGCGCCCACTGCGGCCGCAGCCTCTCGGGCTAGGCCCTCCGATCGGCGGTCGGCCACAACGACCTTCGCCTCGAGCGCGCCCAACGCGCCAGCCAGATCGGAGGCCGGAAGCTTCGTGCCCAGCGGAGCCGGAATCCGTCCGGAGAGCGTCGCTCCCACGACGAGCGCGATCGCCGCGGCCGACCTCGTCGACGATGGCCGGCACATAGGCACCGGGCGCTACGCCCAGGTCTTCGAGCCAGGCCGCGACGCCTCCGGCTCTATGGGCGAGCTCGTCGCCGCTCCAGGTGAATTCTGCGGTCACCACGGCTGGGGCTTGCGACCCCAGCCACTTCGATCGGAAGAGATCGTTCCAGGTTGTCACCGCCGTCCCCCAATGGCCACGGCGGGCAACGTTCTCACGGCGGGCAATGTGGTCGGGCCTCGGCTGGCGATGCAGTCGGGCCTCGGCCCCCGCACCATCAACTGTCGTTGCCGGTCCGTCCCGCAAAGGAGCAAGCCGTCATGAAGTTCGAATCCGAACGCAGGGCCGGCTGATGGGTGAGCTTCTGCAACTCGACGACGAAGGCGTGCACGAAGTCGGACCGGCGATCAACTGGAACGAGAGTCGCTACGTCGACTTCTACGACACCGCGACCGGCGTGGGCGGGTTCTTACGGATCGGCAATCGTCCCAACGAGGGCCGCGCCGAAATGTCGGTCGCCATCAACCTGCCCGATGGTCGCAACGCGTTCTTCTTCGAGCGCGCGCCGATTGCGGCCAATACCCTTCGTTCGGGCAATCAGGAATGGGAGGTCATCTCCCCGTTTCGAGAGACGATCGTGCGCTACGAGGGTCCGGTGCTGCTACTCGACGACGCGTGGACCCTGACCGACCCGAAATCCGCCTTCGCCACCGCGCCCCGAGCGCACGCCAAGATCGAACTGAACGTCTCTTCGTTCGGGCTCGAGTCGGTGATGGGCCAAGACCAAGACCAACACCACCTCATCTTTCTGCCCGGCCAGGCTGACTGGCATTACCAACATCTGTGTCGTTCAATCGGTACGGTCACGGTCGGTGACAAGACTTGGCCAGTGGACGGACGGGGCGCCAAAGACCACTCGTTGGGGCCGCGCAACTGGCACGCCAAGACGTACTTACGCTGGTTGATTGGGATGGTCGACGACGACTTCGGGTTTCTGCTCACCCGGGCGGTCGGCCCGACGAAACAGACCCGCAGCGGCTGCGTGTGGCAGGACGGCCAGTTTCACATTGTCGATACTTTCGAGATGCGCAACTCCTACGCGGAGGGCCCGCACTTCGAACTGTGCTCCACCGAGCTGACGATACACAGTGGTCAACGCCGTTGGAAAGCCACCGGCCAACCCAAGGCCTGGGTGCCGTTGCGCCATCGACAGCACGGCGCCGATGGCAAGGAAGCAACGCTGCGCATCGTGAAATCGCCGACGGCCTGGACGATCGACGGACGCGACGGTGCCGGCATGTGCGAGTACCACGACCTGATGGTCGACGGCCGTCCCGTCGCCCTCCACGACTGACCGCCCTCCACGACTGACCGCTCCGCCCGTCGGGGCCGCCCCGTTTCTCAGGGACGGTTTCTCAGGACGGAGTTCGTGGGCGCCGATCCGTCAAGAGCAGATCCGTCAAGAGCCGATCCGTCAAGAGCCGATCCGTCAAAGGCGGATCCGTCAAGGGCGCCGCGCGTTCCGGTGATGACTTGGCGAGCAAAATCGGCGAGCCGAAGGTTCCGCTCGCGGGCTTGGTTACGCAAGCGGGCGAACGCTTCCGCCATGTCGATACCTTCTCGCTGAGCGATCATGCCCTTGGCTTGCTCGATTACGATTCGGCTGTTGAGAGCTTGATTGAGCTGCTCGTTCACGACTTGCGCCTCGAGCTTCGCTCGGTGCTGAAGGATGGCGATGGTGGCAACGTCGGCGAAGGCTTGGGCGGCCTCAATGTCGGCTGAACGCATCGTGCCCACCTCAACATGAAACAAGTTGAGAGCGCCAATGATGGAACCACGAAGACGCATGGGCAGCGCGTGCACGGAACGGAACCCGGCGGCGGTCGCTTCCGGTCCGAACCGGGGCCAGCGGCCGTTGACCTTGGCCAAATCTTGGTTGACCACCGGTTGCCCCGTCCGATAGCAGTCCAAGCAAGGCCCTTCTTGCGATTGCAGCTCGAACAGCTCCAAGAACCGCATCTTCTCACTTGACGAGGCCATTACTCGTAGTCTTCCATCGGGTCCGGCCAGCATCAGGCCGGCGGCCCCGACATCAAGTACGTCGACGCATCGATCGGCAAGGATGGTCAGAAGCTCGACCACGTCGAAATCGGCGACCAGGGTGTCAGCCAGCTCGATGAGCGTTTTGGCGAGCATCGATTCTCTGGACATCTGATCTCCGGTCATTTCGACGGTGAGTAGGAACGTACGTCTAATACTCTATACAAATAGTCTCTACAAGTACCGCTCCAAACGTAACCGTGCGCCCGTGTATGTTCGAAAGCTTTACCTCGATGCAGGTCATAGGGGCCCGCTGTATGTTCGAATTTCACCTCGAGGCTTAATCGTCGAGGTCGAGTTCGTCGAAATGCAGAACTCGGGCCACGACATCTCCCGCCACGTCGGCGAGGCGACGGTCGTGGGCGAAGGCGTGCCCCCTCATCCGGATCATCGCGTCAGCCACGTTGACATCGAGTTGTACAGCCACCATGCCGGCCGCCTGGTGCACGACATACTGGAAGTCACCGCCCGTCTCCAGTTCCGAGGCGAGCGTTCCCAGTGGAGCATTCGCCTGTAATACCAAAACGGCCTGCGCCGCCACGTCGGCCATCACTAACGCGTCGGCGTGCTGATCATCGGTCAACGGCCCGACACGATCGCAGTACAGAGTCAGTGCTCCGAGCCGAACCGCACCTACTTGGAGGGGGAAGCCAAAAACGGCCCGAACGCCAGCAGTAATGGCTGGCCCGCTGAAGGCCAGCCATCGCGGAACTTTCGGATCAGCAAGATCAGGTTCGAGCACGGGCCGGTCCTTGTTGTGCGCGTCAACCGACGGACCCTCGCCCAACTCGTATTGCAACTTCTCAATGAGTTCACTCACCGTGCTGGTCGTGCACACCGACCCCGACGGCATGTCGCCCGACATCAACATGATGCCCGCTCCGGTGACTCCCGTAACCTCGACACATACCGCGCACAGCAGTTTGGTCTCCATGCCGGAAGCCGTAGGGCCCACCAGACGAGTGAGGATACCTAACCGGCGCTCACCTGGCACGGCTCACGATCCCCCGGGCCCGGCAACGGTGGCCCGCGGCTCACAAAGGACGGATTCCGGCTCTGGCGGCTCAGCCTCCGTGGAAGTATTTGGGGGTCTTTCGTGGCGACATCTCTGCGATCCATCCGCGGCAACCGGCACCTCGACCCAAGTGGCAAGGGCCCCCGCCGGTCCCGTGGGTAGCGTCACCTCGGTCGGCTCGCCGTCTAGAAATTCCGAGAATCCACATAAATCGAGAATTCTCAAGGCGCAGTGAGAAGGGGCCCGAATCGCCAAGTTTCGTGATGACAGGCGAAGGCGTTCCCGAGCGGCAATGATGACACCGACGGTGGCGGCACCCATGAACTCGACTCCGCTCAAATTCACGATGACGGTTTGGTACTCCGAAGCAATGGCCTGTGACAGCATCTGCGTCAGCGCTGAGACGTTCGACGTGTCATGCTCGCCTTGCAGCCACACGACAAACCCATCGTTGCCGGAACGCAGAAAAGGATACCGCCGCCCGGCAAACGATCACCGACGCCTGCTTGAAACATCTGCCTCTCCCGAGTATTGGATACATGCAAACGTTACCGGGGTCCAGAGCATCGCTCCCGAGCCAAGCAACTTCGACTCAACACGTAAGGGATAATTTCGTGCTGACCGCCACCTTACATGACGCCGCGGCTAATGCCGTCAGGCGTCCCGATGGGCGCGGACGGGCTCAGGCCAGCGTCGGCAAAGCCGGCTCGCGTTGGAAAAAGCGTGTCGAGGCGGCCGTGACGAACGCTTCGTCGAGTCCGGTGACGGCGTCGTCGGGATCAACGCCAGCAGCCTCAATGAGTGCTCGAGAGTCCGTCGTGGACCCGATGGCTTTGAGGTGGTTGTAAGCATCTCTCACGAACTGCACCGCCGCTGGGTTGGCGGTGAGCGACTGCGCCGCTTCTTGGGTCAATATCAACGCCACGGCATCGAACAGGAACGACGGGGTACCGGCCAACTGGCCATCGACGGCAACGGTCGTGCGACCGAGTTTCACATTCACGGTAGGCGCCACCAACACCACCCCCGCCCCGGCGGCCTCGAGTGCGGAGGTGAGTTCGTCGGCCTTCGCTTTCGATGATCCCTCGGCCATCAATATGGCGACCTTTCGCCCCTGTAACGTGGGCGTGGCATTGGCCTGAATCGACAACGCGCGGGAGGGCGCCATCTTCGTCGCCGGACACGCTGGCGTCGACGCGCCGGGGACCGAAAGCCCCAGTTGAGCGGCGACGTGGGCGGCGAGGTCGGGGGCGACATCGACCAAGTTGGAGAGCATTCGCAGGCGTATATGGGACGCTGTCACCTTTGAGAGCTCAAAGACGAACGCCGACACCACGTGGGCCTGTTCGTTCGGGGTCTGGGAGTGCCAGAACATGGTCGCCTGGCTGTAATGATCGGCGAACCGGTCAGCGCGCTCGCGGACCTTGGATGATCCGTCGCTCAACGCGCCGCTGTGGGTGCGGAACCCACCCTCGGGGTTTTCCCTGGGACCCACGTCTTCTCCCGTTTCGTCGAGGCTATTGGGTTCGTAGTTCGCTCGGCCCGTCGGTACCGTCGTCTGCATGTGGCCGTCGCGTTGGAAGTTCGCGACAGGGCACTTCGCCTGGTTGATCGGGAGCTGATGAAAGTTCACCGACCCGAGGCGCGAGTGCTGGGTGTCGAGATAGCTGAAGAGACGGCCTTGGAGCAGCGGATCGTCAGAGAAGTCTATTCCCGCCACGACGTTGGAAGGAAGAAAGGCGACCTGTTCGGTTTCGGCGAAGAAGTTGGCGGGGTTGCGGTCGAGCACCATTCGCCCGATGACCCGCAGAGGAATTTGTTCCTCGGGGATGAGTTTGGTGGAGTCGAGCACGTCGTAAGGCTGGGACGCGGCGAACTCGTCGTCGAAAACCTGAATAGAGAGGTCCCAGGATGGGAAGTGGCCGCCCGCAATTGCGTCGTGCAGGTCACGGCGATGGAAGTCGGAATCGGCGCCCGCGATTTTCACGGCTTCGTCCCACAAAGTGGATTGCACGCCGAGCGTCGGGCGCCAGTGAAACTTTACGAAGCGTGAGCCCCCATTCGCGTCCACGAGCCTGAAGGTGTGTATGCCGAAGCCGTCCATCATCCGTAGTGACCGGGGCAGGGTCCGGTCCGACATGGCCCACATGAGCATGTGGGTCGTCTCGGGCACGAGGCTCGCGAAATCCCAGAAGGTGTCGTGCGCAGTCGCCGCTTGGGGAAATCCGCGATCGGCTTCCATCTTCACCGCGTGGATGAGATCGGGAAACTTGATGGCATCCTGGATGAAGAACACCGGGATGTTGTTGCCCACGAGGTCCCAATTGCCCTCCTGGGTGTAAAACTTCACGGCAAAGCCGCGCACGTCTCGTGGCGTGTCAGCCGAACCAGCACCCCCCGCCACGGTCGAGAAGCGGGCGAACACAGGTACTCGATGGCCCTTTTCCTGGAAGAGCGATGCCCGCGTCAGCTCCGGAATCGGGTCAGTGCATTCGAAGTACCCATGCGCGCCGGAGCCACGCGCGTGCACGATCCGCTCGGGGATTCGTTCGTGATCGAAGTGAAAGATCTTCTCGCGTACGACGAAGTCTTCCAGCAGGGTCGGTCCGCGCCGGCCCGCCCGCAGAGAGTTCTGGTCGTCGCTCACGGGGGTGCCGTGATTTGTCGTGAGCTGCTCGCCGGAGCCCGCCAATTGGTGTAGTTCACCGCCGTCGCCGGTGGTCCCCTGCGTATTTATGTTTTCGGGGTTTTTACTGGTCATGATGATCTCCGGTCAGCCTTCCGGCGCCAAGCGGTCGAAGCCACCTGACTGCGCTCTTGTTGAGTATTCGGGCATGTTGAGCACTCGGGTACCCGCCGGGGCACACCCCAAACGCGCGCTCGTCGCCGGATCGCCACGCCGATGACAGGAGTTCGTACTGTCAATCGTACAATCCAGCGCATGTTGCTCAGACGCCGCCTGGCTTTGCTTGCCGTCGGCTACCTGGCGTTGCTGTCGATGTTGGGCGGAGTGGCCCTGTGGATTTCGGGATCAAGAAGCGCGTACGGCCGGAAAGAGTCCCGCGCCAACGGGAACCTGGAACAGGCCCTGCGATTGAGTGCGTCGTACGTTGAGATGGAGACCGCCAATCGTGGCTATTTGATCACCGGCAATCAGACTTTCAGTCAGACTTTCCTTGAGGCGTATCGAAACAGCAGGGTCAACGTGGCGCGGCTACAGGCCGGGCTCTCGGACTCGCTGAGCACCGGCGACCCCCCGGCCTATGACCGATTTCGAGCAGTGGCAAGCGACGGAGCGGCGTGGCGAGCCGAAGCGGGCGCCGAAATCGCCGTCCGGAAGTCGAGAGGCCAACCCGCGATTCAGAAGGTGATCGGGGGCCACGTCGGCGCGCCTCAGTTCGACCGTCTGCGCGTCAGTCTCGCCGCGCTGTCGGCCAGGCTCGAGACGAATCAACGATGGATGACGATAAACCGTGAGCACCGCGCCCGCCAACTCGCCGCGCTGGTGGTTGCATTTCCGATATTCGGATTCGCCTATACCGTCATCGCCGCCATCGTGGTCAATAGGTGGGTGTTGCATCCGATTCGGGCCATCGCAGCGGCTGCCCGCCAAGTCATTGGCGGTGATCTCTCGGCCACCGTCCCTTCTCTCGGAGCCACCGATGTGGCCGTGCTAGGTTCGAATGTCGACGAGATGCGTTCCACCATGGTGGCGCGCCTGAACGAAGCTTCGCAGGCCGAGGAACGGGCCAACCGGGCCCGAGAAGCCATTGAACAGAGCACCACCCTCGTGTTCCAATTGCGCAGCGAGCTGGCCAGCGAACTCGGCTCGTTCCCTGAGGGATGGACCGCCGCGGCCGAACTCGTCCCGGCGGAGGGGTACCTCGCCGGCGATTGCTACGACGTGAGCCTGGTGTCACCCCATGTCTTGGGTGTGATCGTCCTCGACATCGCCGGCCACGGTGCGGCGCAGGCTATCACCGCCTTGAAGTGCCGAGAGATTCTGCGTGCCGCCCTCCGTGTCGCCGCTAGTCCCAGCCGCGCCCTCGACGTGCTGGCTGAGCGTCTCGGTGACCTCCAGTCAAATTTCCTTACTGCGTTCGTGGCCTTGATCGATACCCGCACCGGCTCATGCCGATATTCCAATGCCGGTCATCCGCCGGCGTTGCTGGCCACCAAGAATGAAGTAGTGCAAGAACTCAGCCCGACCGGCCCCCTCATCGGTCCGTTTCACTCAACATGGCGCACCGAGACGGCCGAGATCGAGCCCGGGGGTAAGCTGTGCGTGTACACCGACGGCCTCACCGAGGCCCGCGACGCGGCCAAGATCTTTTACGGAATGGAGCGGCTGGCGTCACTAATCATTACCCTTCCGTGCGAGGTGGCCGAGCCGGTGGTCAAGGCCTGCTTCGAAGATCTTCGCGCTTTCAGTCAGGAGCAGCTCCACGACGACGTCACCATGGTGTTGATCTGTCGGGAGTGCGAGAAAAATTGAGCGATCGACCGGCGCAGTAGTTTCCCCCTGTGCCGGAAATGCCCGAACGAACGGAGGACCGCGACGAGAGCCCCGCTGGTAATGGCGACTCGCTGATGTCGGCCGCCCCCCTCACCAGGGTTCTGTTTCTCCTGGCCGCTCTGATCGTCCTGTTGGGCGGTTCGCTGGCCTGGAAGCAGTACCGAACCGATCGCGCCCTCGTGATGCAACGGTATTTGCGCGATGCCCAGAACACCGCCAGCGTGGCCGAGCAACTGCTTGAAGACCGCATCGACACTCTGATGACCATCGCCGCCAGTCCCGCGTTACGAGCGGCCGATCGAGCAGCGATGAAGGACCACTTCGATGCCATCATCACGGGCCAGCGGATTCGAACCGGATCACTCGGATGGATCGACCGGCGAGGTTTGCTCAGCGTGTCGACCAATCTGGCGCTCGACGCCCCTAGGGTGGACCTCAGCGACCGGGACTACTTCCGGACTGTGATGCGCACCAGGGCACCCACCATCAGCGCAGCCGTCACGTCGAGAGTGACGAATCGCCCGATTGTTGTCATCGCCGTGCCGACCTTCGACCATACCAATGGCCTGAACGGCGTGGCCACCTGGGGGTCGTTTCTGGATCGCCTCGATATTGACCTGCGAGCAATAGCCGGCGACAACCACACGACAATCCTCGATCGCAACGGGATGATCATTCTCGGACGGTCGAATGCGGTCCCGGCCCCGCCGTCACCCGCGTTTGCTCTGGCCGCCCGGCGAGCCCGGCGAAGCGGCGTGATCGCAGCATCAACCGGGCCCACCGGCACAAAACGACGATTGGTCGCATTCGCAACAGTGCCCTCAGGACAATGGCTGGTAGTGCGAGACACGTCATCGGCACGCGCCTTCTGGCCGGGCCGAAGCTCGTTGGTGATCGAAACAACAATCTTGGCGGGTTTCGCGCTGGCCATCGCCGTCCTCGGCTGGCGAACCCACCGCAGTCTGACGTTGGCCGAGAACCGGACCAGGTTGGCCCTACAACGGAAAGAAGCCCTACGCTCCCTCGCCGCCAACCTTACCCGCGCCGTTTCGCTGGCCGATGTGGCCCAGGTCATGACAAGGGATGGCACGTTGGCGGTCGAGGCCGCCATGCTCAACGTCGCCGCCACCGCCGATTTCCGGCCGCCGGGCCGCGACGCTGCCATTCCCATGGCCCTCTCACCGAGTTTGTCGCAGTCGCTGGCGAACCAATGGACTGTCCTTCCGTCCGACGTAGCCACCCCGATGCGCGACGCAATGACCACCGCGACTGTAGTGTTCGTTCGGGACGGCGAAGACCGGGCCCGCTACTATCCGCACCTCGCCGACAGCGCGAAGGCCGGCGGTATCACTGCTTCGGCGTCGTACCCACTCGTGGATTCGGCAGGACAAGTGGTCGGTTGTATCGGTTTCGGATGGAAGGGCGCCCAACCATTTGATCTCGACCAACTCACCCTGCTCGAAACGGCCGTGCAGCTTTGTGGCCAAGCCCTCGAGCGCGCCACCCTCTTCGACCGCGAACAGATCGCTCGGCGCAGAGCGGAGGCATTGCAACAACTGGGAACGGAGTTGACCGCCGCCATTTCAACGGCCGAGGTTGCGCAGGTAATGGTGACGAAAGGGGTCGACGCCCTCGGCGGTACGGCCGCCACGCTCTCTGCGGTCTCGGTCACCCGGCCCAACCTCGAGTTGTTGGCGAGCCACGGGTATAACGGCCGACCCATTCCATCATGGGCGACCTGGACCGTCGCCGAAGCGTCTCCGCCGACCGACGCAATCCGGACGGGCCGGCCAACTGTCGTTACCGATCTTCGAACCGGTTCTTACCAAGCCTTCGGGCCGGAATTCGAGGCCGAGAGTGACCGCTCGTGGATCGCTCTTCCCTTGGCTTTCGGCGACACGAGCGCCGTGCTCGTCGTCGAACTGAGGGGGCGCCCGGAGCAGCAAATCGCCCCGGAGCCGGCCTTGATCGCGGCGGTTGCCGCTCAGGGCGCCCAGGCTTTCGCTCGGGTTCAGCGTTACGAAGCGGCGCTGGTTTCGGCGGACCGCGCCCGACTGCTCGCATTGGCCATAAGCAATCTCGCGTCCGCCGAAACCCGAGCCGAGGTCGCCTCCGCCTTCGCGCGCTCGCTACCGTTGTTTCGGTGTTCGGGCGGCGTGCTGGCGGCGGTCGACGGCGCACGAACCGCTTTGGACGTTGTGCACATGTCGGGCTTGCCCCAGAGTTTGGAGGCGGCCGGCGCCCCGGATCCCCTCGGCAGTGGTAGGCCGCTGGCCATTGTGACCAGCAGCGGAATTCCTTTGTTCATCTCGCACCAGGACGACCTCGGCGGGCTTCTTCACCCTGGGGCGGTCTCGGTTCTGACGACTGATCAAAAGTCATGGGCGGTCCTGCCCTTGGCCACTGGAGGCGGAGTCATCGGAGCGGCCGGCTTGTTCTTTGCCACCCCGCAATCGTTCGACGACGAACAGCGCATCAATCTGAGCAGTTTCGCCGCGCTATGTGCCAACTCCTTGGCGCGGGCCGACCGCTTCGAAGTTGAGCATGAGATCGCGGCCACGTTGCAGTCGAGTCTTCTTCCCCTCGTGCCGGGGCGAATCGGCGAATCGCTCCTCGCCGGCCGCTACCGCCCGGGCACCCGCAATGTTTCTATCGGCGGAGATTGGTTCCAGGCCATCGAACTCGAGGGTGAGCGTTTCATGCTCGTCATCGGTGATGTCGTCGGCCACGGCATTCGTTCGGCCGCGGCCATGGGCAAGCTCTCGACCGCCACACGCGCCCTGGCCCCGTTGTTCGAAGACCCAGCCGCCCTTCTCGACCAGCTTGATCGGGTGGCGACCGGCGACCCTGACACGCGTTTTGCCACGATGGCCGTCCTGTACGTGGATCCGAGGGGCGGGGTCATTCGGACGTCGCTCGCCGGCCATCCACCGCCGATTCTGCGAACGGCCGACGGCTCCGTAGTCGCACTCGACACCAGTCGAGGTTCAGTGCTGGGTGGACTGAGCGCCCGGCGAACCCAATCGGAAACTCGGCTCGACGGACCGGCGACAGTCGTGCTGTACACCGATGGCCTCAGCGAGCGCCGAACCGAGCACGTTGATGACAGAACCGCCCTGCTCCTCCAGGTGGTCGCCACAAGCACCGATAACCCGAGTGCCATGGCCGACGCGATCCTGCTGGAGATGTTGGACGGAGCCCAGAACGACGATGTTGCGTTACTGTGCGTGGCGATCAAAACCGGGGAACCCACATTCCAACGTACCTTCAGCGCCGAATTCGGCTCTCTCGGGGTGCTACGTGCCGATCTACGCCATTGGCTCGGATCGCTTTCGCTCTCCGGCGACGACGTCGACGATGTCTTACTGGCGGTCGGAGAAGCGGTCACGAACGCAATCGAGCATGGCCACAGCCGCGACGGTCGTCCGATCGATTTTCACGCGCACCGCCGTGGGTCGAGCTTCAATTTCACCATATCCGACGGTGGCCGCTGGCAAGCCGCCAGGCCGAACGACGGGCAACGCGGCCGCGGTCTCGTCCTCATGCGCAGCCTCATGGATGACGTCACGATCGACAGGGGTCAAACCGGGACTGTCGTCACGTTGACGAAGGCCGCCGGCCGAAAGATCGTCGGAACTACGAGCGTGATAACGTCCGGGGCCGCGGTTGACGCAGTCGAGGGCCTACAGAAGTGATCAGATGACCGACGGACAAACGCCACCCCTGGCCCATCTTGAGGTTACGTGGACCGGATCCATCATGCTCGCCGTTCTGACCGGCGAGATCGATCGATCGAATGCCGGCGAGATCGGGGACGCTGTGGCGAAATCGGCGGCCGCGGCCACCGCGATCGTGGTCCACCTCGGTGAGCTGACCTACCTCGACAGCGCCGCTCTCACGATGGTGCACAAGTTGGCACTCGACGGATCTGCGCTGTGTCTCGTGGCCACACCGGGGAGTCGCGCTCGACGGCTCATCGAGATTGCCGGGCTCGACATTGTCATCACGATTGTGAGCAGTACGGAAGAGGCCATCGAAAAAATGAGCTGACCTTCGCGACATAGGGCGGACGAATCGGTTGGTTTGAACAAGGCCACGAGTGGGAATGCCTTGTTCGTGAGGTCACGTTCATGACGCAATCAATTTGGAGCTATCCGGCTGACACTTCTTCACCCAGCGATGTGTTGGTGGGCTTTGCTGTCGAGGCCACCGACGGCCACATCGGCAAGGTCGATGAAGCGACCATCGACACGGGCCGCCACAGCATCGTGGTTGACACCGGCTTCTGGATCTTCGGAAAGAAGCGGCGCATACCCGCCGGCATGATTGAACGAATTGATCGACTGGAGGAGACGGTCTTCCTACGGATCATGAAGTCCGTCGTGAAAGCCGCACCCGAGTATGAGGGTGAGGGCACCGACCCCAACCGGATCGAATCTTACGACGAGTATTATCACCCGTTGATGTAGCAATTCAGCCATAGTTCGCCGGATATCACGGGCGGCGTGAGCGGGTTTTGCGTGGTTTAGCGCATCAACTGCTGGAGGCGAGCCTCGGCGAACAGGGCCGACTCCTCGGGAGTGTTGGCTGGGATGGCGTAATCGTTGAGGTCGCGGATTTCCGACAGATGGTCGCGTACGTCTTCGGGGTTCAACGCCGTGCGACAAATACCCGGCGTCTCCCCGATGAACACGCGAGCAACGCGGCCGGCTCCCACGGCGTAGATCTCTCCGGTCACCGTGCAATCATCACTGCAGAGGTAGGCCACCACGGGCGAGACCAGTGCGGCATCGAAGCGCGGCCCGTCCTCGCCCATGAGGTTTTCGGTCATACGGGTGTGCGCGAGGGGCGCAATAGCGTTGGCCAGGATTCCATACTTGGCCCCCTCTACTGCCAGCACGTGGGTAAGCCCGATGAGCCCCATCTTCGCCGCTCCGTACGCGCTCTGGCCGAAGTTGCCGAAGAGCCCGGCGCTTGACGAGGTCGACACGATGCGTCCGAACTTCTGCTCGCGCATCACCGTGAACGCCGGAGTCGTAACGTTGAAGGCCCCTTTGAGGTGAACCGACAACACCGCTTCGAGGTCGGCCGGATCCACGTTCTGGATGGTGCGATCGCGAAGGATGCCGGCGTTGTTGATGACGATGTCAAGCCGACCGAATTCTTGGCGCGCCGCTGCCACGATCGCGGCGCCGCCTTCGGGAGTGGCGACCGATGTCGAGTCAGCCACGGCCACTCCGCCGGCGTTGCGAATCTCGTCGACCACCCGCTGCGCGACGGACGGGTCGGGGGCCGTGCCATCGAGCGCACCACCCGAGTCGTTGACCAACACCGCCACACCCCTCGACGCCAGCAACAAGCTGTGCTGACGGCCCAGCCCCGAACCGCCTCCGGTGACAATGGCGACGCGGTCGATGAAACGCAGTGGGTCCACGGCAAGCTCCTTTCGAGCAACATGATGGTAGCCGATAGGGAGGTCAGATCACCGTCGTGGGCGCCGATCCGGCGCGGGTCGTGGGCGCGGCGGTGGTCGAAGTTGACACGGTAGTGGTCACGACAGGGGCGGTCGTGGTAGTTGCAGGGACGGTAGTGGTCGGCGCCGTGGCCGACGTTGTCGATCGGGGGCTGGTCGTGGCCGCCGTGGCTTGCGTGGCCGGCTCCGTCGTCGGTGCCGCGGTCGCCGCGGTAGTGACCGCAGGGGCGAGGGTGGCGACTGGCGCGGGCGCAATGGTTACGGCGGCAGCCCTCGTCTGGGGCGGGTTCGGAGCCGGGATCGCCGACTTCGGCACCAGCGTATTGAGGTCTACGCCAGGGGGTACGAGGAGTTTGTCGATTGAGTGCAGCACACCGCCCGCGGTGCGAATGTCGCCACCCGTAACCTTGGCTTCGTTGATTTTGACCGAGCCGTTAGTAGCCTGGATGGCTACCGGCGATCCTTCTACGGTATTGAGGGCCGAGGTGACGAACTGATTCAGTGCGATCGTTTGAGGGATGAGGTTATATCGAACGATCCGGGCCAAGGTAACTCGATTGGCGGGTGATCGCAGTGCGACTTGAAAGTCGGCCGGCAGAGACGCGAAGGCTGACTCTGTAGGAGCGAGCACCGTCAGGGGCTTGGCCGTCCTGACTTCATTGGTGAGACCGGCGGCGTCGACCATTGCGAGGAACGGCGCGAAGGTTGCCGATCGCCCGGCCATCGTGATGACATCGACGGATGCCGTTGCGCCATTGGCGGGAGCCGTGACGGCCGCGACAGCGGTGGTGGGCAAAGCCGACGTAGTCGTAGCGGCGGCTGGCACCGATGCCACTGTGGCGGCCACCACCCCAATCGGCGCCGACGTCACCGTTGTGACTGCGACAGAATCCGGAACCAAGGCGACGATAGTCTCAACCACGGACGTAGTGGTGCTCGGGGCCGCGGTCGAGTCATCGTTGCGGTTGCGCAGGACCAGCCAGGCGATCAGGCCGACCACGAGCAGCGCGACCACCACCCCGATCGCGTAGAGAGTATTGCGCTCGCGCCGCACGGCCTCAGCCGGGAGGACTGCTCCGGTTCGCGATACCAGCAGCGTCGGATCGGCCGCGGTTACGGTCGTCGCGATTAGGGTCGGCCAGAGGCCGGCGTCCTCAATGCTGCGGCGCGCAGTGGAAAGGTCGCCGGCCCGCACTGCCTCCTTGAACCGGAGGAACCGGTCGACCCCTAATCGCGGTTCGAGCCAGTCGAGATCGCCTTGTGACAAGCGGGATTGAAGACCGGCGCGATCACCAGCCTCAAGCTGTCGCGCCAAGGCCCTAAGGGCTTCATCGGTGGGTTGATCAGGCATCATTGGTTCTCTCGGTCTTCAGACGCGCCGAGCGAAAAAGATGATCAGTAGGACAAGGAGGACGACTCCCAGAATGCCGGTACCAATGTACATAGTGAACCCCTTCAGTTGTGTAATGACTCGCGTACCCCATACCTGTCACACGAAACATCGCCTTCAGTCCGTCTGCATTCCGGTATAAAACTGGCGCGCCGCTAGAGTTGGCGCAATGGCTACTGCGATCGCCCAGCTGAACGCCCATGGCTGAGATTGTCGTCGGCCCCATGTTGCGCCACGTAAGCGAGACCTCCGCCACCATCTTCGTAGAGACTGACCATCCGGCCGAGGTCGACATCAACGGATCGATCGCTTCAACGTTCTGCGTCGGCGGGCACCACTACGCGCTCGTGATCATCGAAGGGCTCCTGCCGGGTTCGACAGTCGAGTACACCGTGCTTCTCGACGGATCGCGTTGTTGGCCGCCGCCCGACAGCACAATGCCGCCAAGCGTGCTGCGAACCCTCGGCCGCCCCGGCCCTTTGCGGGTGTTGTTTGGTTCGTGCCGGGCTGCCGGTCCCCACGAACCCCCTTCGTCGCTGTCACCCACCGATGATCCGATGGGCGGGGTTGACTCGCTACGAGCCCACGGGCTGCGGATGCTGGCGCAAACACCCGACGAATGGCCACAATTTCTTCTGCTGCTCGGCGATCAGGTGTACGCCGACCAACCGTCGCCAGACACGCTCGAGCGCATGCGCAACCGCAGTCCGAGCGACACGACGCCGCCGGGGATGGTGGGAGGATTCGAGGAGTACACCTGGCTCTACAAGGAGTCTTGGCGCCCGGATGTGGAGCGGTGGGTTTTCTCGGTCGTGCCCTCCGCCATGATCTTCGACGACCACGACATGATCGACGACTGGAACATTTCGAATTCGTGGGTACGCGACATTCGCCGGCAGCCATGGTGGGACGAGCACGTAATCGGCGGTCTCGTGTCGTACTGGATCTATCAGCATCTCGGCAACCTCTCGCCGGCCGAAATTCGCGATGAGGGAATGCTCAGCCGGCTTTGCACCGAAATGGACGGCCTCTCGTATCTGCGTGAATGGGCGCGGGAGTCAGAACGGTTCACGCCCGTCGAGGGCGGCTATCGTTTCAGCTTCGCCCGTCAACTCGGGCGGACTCGCCTCGTCGTGATCGACTGCCGCAATGGTCGCAACCTCGAGCCCGACCGCGCCATGGTGGGGGCGGAGGAATGGGCGTGGATCGAGGCCCAATCTCGACTGGGTGCCGATCACCTCCTGCTCGGTACGTCGCTCCCAGTCATGGTCCCCGGCGGGTTGCACGGTTTCCAGGAGTGGAACGCGGCGCTATGCGATGGAAAATGGGGGGGATTGATCGCTCGAGGATCGGAGCGGCTGCGCCGGTTCCTCGATCTCGAGGACTGGCCTGCGTTCGACTCCTCGCTGCGCCGCCTGCTGGCCATGATCGACGACATCCGAACCGGACCGGAGAGCCCGGCGACCATTTCGATCCTGTCTGGCGACATCCATTTCAGCTTCGTGGCCGAGGCCCGTTTCGACCTTGCTGAAACCGAAAAACAGGACGCCAAGACCAACTCGACACCGAGTCGGGTCTACCAGATAGTCAGCTCCCCGATCCGCAACGCCTTGGCCCGCCGCGACCGAAACATCATGAGGTTCGCCGTGAGTCGGACCGGTCGACGCATCGGTGGCCTGATGACTCGCAGCATCGGACGCAGCCGCCAGCAGGCATCTTGGACCATGACCCATGGACCTGAGTTCGCCAATGAGATGGGCGTTCTGACCATTGACGGACGTCTCATGCATTTGGAAATCGAACGGGCTCGATTGAACGACGACAACCAAACAATCCTGGAAACCGTGATCCAAACCGATCTTTGAGTACTCACAAATGCTGCCTCTCTTCCGGAACCCGGAGCGACAGAGAGCGAGTTACGCAACGGACCCGCACCGGACTTCTCGCCACTGCTAGTTCACCGTCGAGGGCCACGCGGACAATCGGGCCCTTGAAGGTCAAATCGATCGCCGGCACTATACGGCGATCGAGGCCACTCGACTCTTCCGCCCTGCCGCTGAGTAAGACGAGGAAGGCCCGGATCTTGGGCAGGTGGCGCCCCGCACGGAGGATTCGCAGATCAAGCATGCCATCACCCAGATCATCGCGTTGGGTCAGGGCGGTCGGCGCGAGCGCGAAACGACCGTTGCCAATCCAAACCATCCAAACCCGCTCCTCGATCCCGTCGATCATCACTCGGAAGCGTCGTGTTCGACCGAGCTGGACCACAAGGGCGAGTCCTTTGGCGAGCTTGCGTGGCATCCTCGACTCGAATCGCTGTCGCCGCTCCACGAGGTCTACATACCAACCGACGTTGGCATTGTTCAGAAAGACCTCATTTCCGAACATTCCGACATCCACCAGCTCGGTACTTTCACCATGGATCGCCTTTTCGATATCGTCGACAGATTCAATGCCGGCGGCCCGTGCGAAGTGATTGTGCGTGCCACCAGGGCACGGGAGCAAGGCGGCGTTAGTGCCGTTGAGTAGGCCGGCCACGCTGCGACACGTCCCGTCACCACCCCATACTGCCACCAAAGTATCGGCATCGAGGGTTCGCTCTGACAGAGCCTCAGTGGTCTCCAACACAGGAACACGTTCGAATTTGTCGAAGATATGTTCGGGAGGCGATCCCGAGCCCGCCGCGTCATTGAAAACGAGAACTCGTCGCGGCATGTTCATTCGGCCGAATTCAAGCCAGCCACGGGATCGAGTGGGTCGGGCAACGGGAAAGGCTCAGGGATCGGCGACGGCGGGGGAAACGGACTCGGAACCGGCCCCGGTTCGGGGAACGGAACGGGCGGTGGATCAGGGACAGGAGGGATGGGCAGTGGAACTGGCTCGGGCTCCGGCATGGGTTCGGGAATCGGCGGCGGAACTGGATCGGGAAGGATCGAACTCATGGGAGCGCTGGTCGTTTCAATGGTCGTTGCCATGATCTCAAGATTCCCATTCTCACCATGAGTTAAACCGACGACCCTTCCGCGGGCCCGACCGCCAACGGGATGGCACGACCAGGGTGAGCGAGGTTCAAGGGATCGGTAAGGCGGGCCAGCGTCTCGGAATCAAGCAAACCTTGTTCGGCCACCACTTGCTGAATCGTTCGGCCACTGGCCTCGGCCTCGTGAACTATTTTCCGCACGGCGTCGTACCCGAGCACAGTCGTCAGCGCCGTCGAAAGCATCGGGCTCCGGCTGACGGTGTCTCGCATATGCGCTAAGCTCGGCTCGAGGCCGTCAATACATTTATCCGCGAACGACCTGGCCGCTTCGGCGAGAAGCGATACCGACGACAGAACATTTCTGGCGATCACCGGCACCATGACGTTCATTTCAAAATTGCCGGACGCCCCCGCGAAGGCCACGGCCGCTTCGTTGCCGATCACCTGTGCGACCACTTGGCATACGACTTCGGCCATTATCGGATTGGTCTTGCCCGCCATGATCGACGAGCCCGCCTGCAGAGAGAGGAGCCGAACCTCTTGCAAACCGCCCATTGGGCCGGAGGCCATCCACCGAATGTCGTTGGCGATCTTGTATAGCGAGATGGCAACGCTACGGCACATGGCCGACACTTCCACCAGCGCGTCACGCCCACCCTGTGCTTCGAAATGGTCCTCAGCTTCGCGAAACTCGAGACCTGTTCGACGCCTTATGATCTCGATCACGCGGCCGGCGAACTCAGGCGGAGCGTTCAATCCCGTGCCGGTCGCGGTTCCTCCTAACGGGAGTTCCATGAGCCGTACCATGGAATTCTGGATACGCTCGATTCCTAGTTCGACGGCGCGGGCCATACCACCGAACTCCTGACCGAGGGTAACGGGCACGGCGTCCATGAGGTGAGTACGGCCGATCTTCACCGCATCTTCGAATCGCAAAGCACCCGTACGCAAAGCTCTGGACAACACCCCCAGCGAGGGTATGAGGCGCTCGTGGATCAAGCGAGCGACGGCTATGTGCACGGCGGTAGGGACCACGTCATTGGAAGACTGCGACGCGTTGATATGGTCGTTCGGATGAAGCTGGAGGCGGCCGGATTCTTCGGAGGAGCTCCCTCGAACACGGTCATTGGCCATCGCCGCGATGACCTCGTTCACGTTCATATTCGACGACGTGCCCGATCCGGTCTGGAAGACATCGATCGGAAACTCCGAGTCGAATTGGCCGGCGGCAATCTCTTCGGCCACTTCGACCACGCACTGCAGTAGCGCGTCCGGCAAATGAATGACACCGAGTTCGGAGTTCACAATAGCGGCCGCAGCTTTAATGGCCGCTATCTCGTGAATCACCGCGAGAGGAAAGACCTCGCCGGAAACGGCGAAGTTCTGGATCGCCAATTCTGTTTGCTCACCCCACCACATTCTTCTCCTTTTCGACGGATAGTGGTCGCGTCGGTGCGGGCGTTCGGTCAAAAGCGAACAGGCGAGCGTCGGGGTGTCGGCGCCCTGTTAGCGCAGCCGTGATGATCTCGGCGGCGATGGCGCTGTAGGTTATTCCGTTACCGCCGAACCCGAGCGCGAACTGGGCGCGCGGATAATCGGCATGCGCACCCAGATACGCAAGGCCATCCTCGGTTTCACCAAAGGTACCCGACCACTCGAACGCCGGTTCCAGTGCCAGCTCCGGACACAGCTTCCCGAATTTTCGCCGGAGCACACCGGCCTTTCGATGCAGAGCCGCGTCTCGGCGCTTCGGATCGCGGAACCCGTCGTCCTCACCGCCTACGAGCACTCGCCCGTCGTCGGTCGTACGCGCGTACAGGTAGGGATCGGCGTGCTCCCACACCAGAAAGCCGCGACGCCATCGATCAAGGGTAACGGGCTCACTCACGAATGCGTAGGAACTCTTCAATGTGACCACGTGATCGGGAACGAACTCGGAGGTCTCGTAACCCGTGGCGAAAACAATCCATTTCGCCCTGACCGCGAACCCCCGATCCGTTCGCACGCAAACCCCCTTGGCGGTGGCATCGTAAGAGACCACGGTTGTGCGGTCGTATACCCTCCCCGAGCGGGCGCGAACATACGACAAGGCACGATGGGTGAGCCGAAACGGATCGACCGAACCGGCGAGGCTCGAAACCATGCCCCCCGAACTCTCGAAACCCCAAGTTTGCTGCATTTGCTCGGCGTCAAGCCACCGAAGATCGAAACCCGCTCGTTGCCTTGCTTCGCACTCGGCGATCAGCATTGCGGTGTCCGACGGCCGGGGCGCCAAGTAGATGCTCGGTGATCGCCGAAAGCCACAGCGTCCGCCGACCGCCCGAGTGGCGGCGTGCACGAGGTCGATACCTCGACCACACGACCGGTAGGCCTGTTCCGCGGTTGGTCGGCCGTACCGATCTGACAACTCGAGGAGGGTTGTGTCAATCTCGTATTGCAGCATGGCGGTACTTGCCGAAGTACTCCCCCATCCGACTTCTCGGCGCTCCAATACCACCACGGACCGGCCGGCTTGGGTAAGAGCCAAGGCCATGAGCGCGCCCGTTATTCCGCCGCCGACAACGACCACATCGCAGGTCTCATCGCGATCCGCGGCTGGGTACACCGAGATGAGTCCGTCTCGTAACGGCCAAAACGGTGTCCCGCCCGTCAAGTCCATTGACCCGTGGTCTGTCGCTCAAATGAGTAGCCCGCCGAGGGCCGACCCAGAGCGGCTACGAAAACCTTCGAGCGGCATCGCGTTCGGAAGACTCGGAAACGTGTCACCCCCATGCTGTACCCGCGGTGGTGTCAAGCAAACGTTGTGACCGGCACCGAGCGTTCGTTTAGACGGCCCGCGCCGAGGGTATTGAACGCGCTTAGGGTATTGAACTCATCGATCTACAAGCCCAAGAGCGCGCCAACCCGCGCTTCGCAGGCGTACTACCTGCCTCTTCGAGGCGGCGCACAGCGCAAAACCTAAATCCCTATAAAAAGGAGTTGATCATGATCAGCACGACAGCTCGCCTTGAAGCGGCCGCCGGAATGCAATCCACAACCAGACCGTCTACGGGGGTTTCGGCGTCCGCCGGGCCGTTTTCGATGGGGGACATCGGAGCCGAGAAGGGCCAGTCGTGACGAATCGATCGACTCCCGAGAGCGCCGTTCCCACCCGAACAGAAGAGCATCACGAAATCTCGGTCGTGGAAGTGTTGGCGCACTACGCCGCTGCCGGGTTCGACGGCGATGCATTTGTAACTGCCGGTGGCCGGATGAGATGCGGCTCGTGCGATTCGCTCATCGCGCCGACGCAGGTCGACATCCATTCGATTCGCCGATTGGAAGGCGCTTCTGACCCGTCGGACATGGTCGGCGTCATAGCGATGATCTGCCCTGTATGTAAGTCACGATTGACATCGGTGCTCAAGTACGGACCCGAAGCCAGCGAAGACGAGACAGCGGTTTGGCAACTAACCCACGACTTGCGATCGAGCAACGTGCTCTCGGGCCATATGGCGCCCGGGGAGGACCAGCCCGACTCGTAGTAACCCGGCGGCATGAAGGGCCGTAGCGATTGCTTACGGTGATCGAGCGGTGCACTGCTGGGGAACAGCTTGCGAGTTGACGTCGTCGCCCGCTAAGGGCTACGACGTCAACTCACTTTATTTCCGTTGCGGCGATCAGGAGCGAAGATCGCGGCGAAGCCACGACCCGGGGGCGATCACACTCGTTTGGCGAGATAGATGATGAGAAGAACGACGAGAACGGTAACTAGTAAGCCGCTGCCTATATACATGGTGATCCTGTTCGAGTGTTGGGGTGGTTACTTCCGTTGATACCCCGTGGTCGGCATCTCGACACATCGCTGAGCGGACTTTTTGGATGCGGGCCGTGAGCCCGCACTCGGCCGAGCCTCCAGAGCTCGATTCCGAATGATTTCTGGCGCGCCGGTGGCCCTCAACAGGGGCCGGCCTCAGCCCCCTAAGCGGACGATCGCGCTCTGGCTGATGTCAGCGAGAAGGGCGCCGTCCTGCCCCCAGAGAAACGCCCGAGCGGATCCGACGCCGTTGTGGACCTGGTGAGCATGGATGTCCAGCAGCACCCATCGTCCCGCCCGCTGCGGCCCGAACCGGATCGTAATGTCGAGGCTGTTGCCGTAGGCGCGGATACCGAGCGCCTCGGCGAACACGAGCGGCATGAAATCGCCGATCACCGACAATCGGGGCGCCGAGAGATCGTCGGCACCGTCGAGAAACCGTATCCACAACGCCAGGGCCCTTTCGCCGCGCACGCCATCGAGTTGCGCTTTCGTGCGCCCCTGGGCCAGGCGCATCTCGACGAGATCGCCCAGATCCCCCCGTCCCGCCGCGAAAGCAACGTACACAGGACAGGCATCAGGCGGCAAAACCGACGCAGGCCTGACCCAGGTACCGTCATGGTCGGCGGCGCGGGCGCCGAGCGCGCCTTGGAGCGTTAGCAGTTCGGTACCCGATCGAGAGACGCAGCACCGGGCCTGGGTCGTGAGCCGCCCTGTGGCAACGATGGCCGGAGCGAAGTCGAGGGTCGAGCCCACTGTTGCAAACGAGACAAACTGGGCGTTGGCCCACACGACCGGTCGACCGGCGGCGAGCTGCAACGTTGCTATGGCCACACCCAGCGCGGCACCGCCCTGGAGAAATCCGCTCGGGGTGAACAGCGTTGGATGGGGCGACCAACTCCAGCACCCCGGCGCCTCCGCGGGCCCGACCTCGAAAAGACCGACCGGAGTCAAGGGAATAGGAGTGAACTCGAAAGTCGCGACCGGTCAGCGGCATAGAACGGCCGACGCGGCTTCAACCGATGCGCTCGATAATCGTGCCGGTGCCGAGTCCGCCGCCACAGCACATCGAGATCAACGCGTAACGCCCTCCCGTGCGCTCCAACTCCGACAGCGCCTTGGTGAGCAATATCACTCCCGTGGCTCCGAGCGGGTGTCCGAGTGCGATCGCGCCACCGTTGGGGTTCACCTTGGCGAGATCGGCACCGACTTCTTTGGCCCATGCCAGCACGACCGACGCGAACGCCTCGTTGATTTCGAACACGTCGATGTCGTCGAGCGAAAGGCCGGTGCGGGCCAGCAGTTTGCGGGTGGCCGGTATCGGTCCGGTAAGCATCAATTGGGGATCACTGCCAACGAGCACCGAGTCGACGATGCGGCCCCGGGCCTTCAGCCCCAATTGGGCGGCGCGCTCAGGTGAGGCCAACAACACGGCCCCGGCCCCATCAGAAATCTGGGACGACGTGCCTGCGGTATGTACCGCGTCAGGGGCCCCAAGGTTGGTGCGCAGGCCGGCCAGCGCTTCCAAAGTGGTAGCCCGCAGGCACTCGTCACGTTCGAAACGGTGGGGAGGATTGGGCTTACCCGACTCGTCGAACTGGGGCACATTGATGGGCACGATCTGACCTGCGAAGCGATCTTCGGCCCAGGCCGTGGCGGCCCGCTGCTGGGACAGGACCCCGAAGCCCTCTGTGTCCAGCCGGCTCACACCCCACTGCTGGGCGATGCGGTCGGCTCCCTCGAACTGGGTCGTGGCCTCGTACACCTCGGCGTAGGTACCTTCCCGAGGTAGCCCGAACGCCCCCTCGGCGGCCATGGTGCCCAGAGGAATCGAAGACATGGTTTCGACGCCGCACGAGATCGCCAGACCGGCCAGGCCGCTCCCCACGAGGCCGTGGGCCAGCATCGTCGCTTCTTGGGATGAGCCGCACTGAACGTTCACGGTGGCCGCGGGCACCGCAAGGGGAAGGCCCATCGCCAACCACGCGTTGCCCGTGACATTCGCGCTTTGCGCGCCGACCTGTTGCACGCAGCCGCCGACCAATTGATCGATCGCGGAGGGGTCGATGCCGGCGCGCTGTACGACCGCCCGTTGCGCCGAGCCGAGCAAGTCGTTCGCGTGCACGCGAGAAAGCGACCCGTTGCGACGGCCGACTGCGGTACGCATCGCGTCAATAATCAAAACATCACCCATTTCTTCAATCTTAGAAGGCTCGTCCCGACCGGTCGCGACCGACACCATCGGGAGTGGTCGATCGTCCTGCCGTGAGGTCTACGTCGTCGAACCTGACGCCATCAGCGCCGACGACCTCATCTGCACGCCGGGGGAAACGCGTCGCCAACCCTGACCAAGTCAGTACGGCTTGACCTTCAGTACGGCTTGACCTGCACGCGACTTGACCTGCACGCGACTTGACCACCAACGCGGTCGGTCGGGGCCGGAGAAATCATCCGGGCGCCAATTCCCCACGTGCAATGCGGCATGGGGAAATTGGCTGGTAAGACGGCGATCGTCACCGGAGCAGGGCGCGGCATCGGGCGGGCGATCGCTATAGCCTACGCCCGCGAGGGAGCCAATATTGTGGTCACCTCTCGCACACCGTCCACTGTGGAGGCGGTGGTAGAAGATATACAACGCGCCGGCGGTGAAGCGATAGGAGTTACCTGCGACGTGGCCTTCAATGATCAAATCCGTTCTACCGTTGAAAAGACCGTGGCCAAATATGGGACAGTCGATATCTTGGTGAACAACGCCCAGGGCTTCGGAACCGCAGCTACGCCCACCGTCGCCAGTGGCTCACAACCTCGAAGAGTTCCCCGATGACGAGTGGGATTTCACCTTCCTCACCGGCGTCAAAGCGACGCTGTGGGGCATGCAGGCCGTTTTCCCCTACATGAAGCAAAGCGGCGGCAAGATCATCAACTTCGGATCGGGCAACGGCATTGGAGCAATGAAGGGTACCGCCGCGTATAACGCCACCAAAGAAGCGATCCGTTCGCTGAGCCGTACAGCCGCGGCCGAATGGGGTCGATACAACATTATGGTGAACGTCATTATCCCCACCATGATCACCGACTCAGCACATCATTTCTTCGAAAGCCGGCCAGGAATCCAAGACAAATTGACGGCCGTGATTCCCCTTCGACGTATGGGTGATGTCGACCGCGATATCGGGCCAGCCGCCGTGTTTCTGGCTTCGTCGGACTCTGACTACATCACCGGCCAAGCCCTTCATGTCGACGGCGGCCAGATCCTTCGACCCTAAGGGGTTCTCCGGCAACGGCCGCCGCTACTCCAAGTAACGTTCGGGCATGGCTTACTGGTACAACGTCTCTACCCGCCAAGTCGAGACTGAGGAGACTCGCGGCCCGGCCGTCGACCTGCTTGGGCCGTTCCCCACAAGGGAGGAGGCCGAGCGCGCCATCGAAACCGTCCATGCCCGAACCAAGCGCGCCGATGACGCTGACGCGGCCTGGGTCGAGGGCGGCAACGCTGACTGAAATCGACGGCTGATGCGACAGGACCGCATCGATGCCGAGAAGTCCGTCGCGAAGGCGCGACAACGCTGACTGAGATCGAGGGCTGATGCGACTGCCCCCCACCGTGAGGCCAGTCCCAATCGAGTTGGTCGTAACTCAGTAGGCGTGACGGCCCAGCATCCGCAGGGGTCGCCCATCTGGGTCGTTCACGAATCGGTACATGAGCCGACTGTACGGCTGTGCGAACCAAGGAACCGGATCGGTTCGGTGGTGGCGGAGGCGTCCTCGGGGCCTCGATGTCACCCGTCCCGATTGGTGCCATGCATCGAGGGCATCGGCCGCGTGGCGCAGTGCCTCGAAACCCTCGTCGGGATCAAGCGGAACCGCGTCGCTCTCCAAATGTTCGCCCCACAGGAGCAGTCGCGTGTTGCGAGCCAAGGCCCGGGCGCCGTCTCCCAATCCCGCAGGATCGGCCGGTTCTCGGCCATCCAAAGTGTCGTCGAGCACGGCGCACGACACCTCCGAATCGTGGGTCCACGAACGACGGTTGAAGTTGTCGGAGCCCACGGTGAACCAGACGTCGTCGACCACGCAGACCTTCGAGTGCACGTAAATGGGCCACCCATCGAGACGCTCGAGGTTGTACGCCGCGAAACGGTCGCCTCCGGCCGACCGCAGAGTGCGTAGGGCGCGGTGCTGTGCGATCCGGTTCGGAGGACCGACGAAACGACCGTCGGCGTCGGGGAAACGCGGGAGCACAACAACGACGCGCAAATTCTGGTGTTGGCGCAGCGCATCGGCGAGCGCGCCGGCCGCATCGGCCGACCAGAAGTACTGATCCTCGATGTAAATCAGCCGCCGGGCTCGAGCGAACGCCTTGAAGTAGGCGCGGGCGATGCTTCGCTCGCCGTCTCGCGCAAACGAATAGGCCGGACGACGCGCCGCGTACGTTCGCAGCACCTGGACCGCGTGCGAACCGATCGGTGGAGGCGTCAACGGTGAAAGTCGCAGAGGGGTGGGCCGGGCCGGCTCGTTGGACCGTCTCGCCAGACGTCGGCCCCAGGGACCGGTGTCGAGCGGACTTGGGTCGGACCAGCGCTCGGCGAACGTGGCCGCAATGTCACCGACGGCCGGTCCGTGAACTTCGAGTTGGAGGTCATGCCATGCCGGGCGCGGACCGTATCGACGGTCGATCGGATTCACCTGGGGATCACCAAGATGGCGGTGGTCGTCATGGCGACCATGGCAGAGGTCGATGCCGCCGATGAACGCGACGTCATCGGACGGGTGGGCGGGATGACCGACCACGAACAGCTTTTGGTGGTGGCTGCCGGCCCGCCGAACTCGCTCGTCGAGCAGAACCTCTCCGCCACCGTCGTTCACCGCCTTGGCGAAGTCGGCGTTCTCCTCTTCGCTGAAGTGGGTGCGGTCGGGGTGCGACCGCCAGACGAGGCCGCGCACCTCGACGCCGGCTCGGGCTATTCCCGCCAACACCGTCGACACTTCGGTTCCAGGACCGGCGAGGCGCTCGTCATAATCGCCTCGCCAATCCGTGAAATGAACCCAGTCACCTGGCGCGGTCGAGACAAGAGCATCGTGGAGGCGGGCGAAGTACGCGGCGCCATCGCGCAGCACCGAACAGGTGTTGCCGACCGTCCAGGCCAATCCGCCGTGGCGATCATCTATGGACGTCGACGGATTACCCCGTTCGGCGGCGTCGAGAAACCAGGTGCTCAGTTGCACGCCGGCGGTCAATTCGAAACGGCGACGGACAAGACTGCGTCAGCCACAGGTGCAGCCTCCTCAGTCGACGTTGGACCCAAGGTAAGCCGCCTCGAGAATTGCGGGGTCGCGACGCAGGTCGGCTGATGTGCCGCGTAGAGATACGGTGCCGTGCACGAGCACCATCGCTTGGTCGGCCACTTCGAGGGCTAGGCCGACATGTTGTTCGACCAACACGACGGCGGCGCCGGTCTCATCGGCTATGTGGCGTACGACGGGCAGTAGCGATTCGACGATGATCGGGGCGAGGCCCATGCTCATTTCATCGATGAGGAATACTTTGGGGCGTTGGATAAGCCCACGAGCCATGGCCAACATTTGTTGTTCGCCGCCTGAAAGAGCGGCGGCTTTCAGGGTCAATCGTGAATGAAGGGCGGGGAACAGGTCGAGCACGTCGTCAATGCTCTTTTGGCCGGGCAGGCCAGCGATTTCGATGTTCTCGCGGACGGTCAGGGTCGTGAAGAGAGCCCGATTGTCGGGCACGAGCACCACGCCTGACAGGTTCGCGACCGACGGCTTGCCGCTCGGAATTGACTTGCCGTTTAGTAGCACGTCGCCGGATATGCGTGGGAGCAGCCCGGCAATGGTCATCATGAGGGTGGTCTTGCCGGCCCCGTTGGGGCCCAGTATGGCGAGTACCTGTTTGGGTTCAAGGGCGAAGTCCAGCTCGCGAAACCCGACAATCTTGCCGTAGCCGCCGACCAGCGACCGGCATTCCAGCATCGCCGTCATATGGTCGCCTCCTCGGCCACGACGGGCTGGCTATGGGTCGATCCCAGATACGCCTTGATAACTGCCGGGTTGCCCCGGATCTCGTTTGGGGTGCCCGAAGCGATAAGTTCCCCGAAGTTGAGTACGACGATGTAATCGCAGAGCGTGAGCACGAGATTCACGTCGTGATCGACCATCAGGATAGTTACGCCCTTGGCTTGAACATCACGTAGTCGGTCGCCAAGCCATTCGCTTTCGATAGTGTCGAGACCGGCCGCGGGTTCATCGAGCAGCAGCAGTTTCGGCTGCGCCACGAGGGCCCGACCGATGGACACGAGTTGACGTTGGCCCTGCGAAAGATCCCCCGCCGGGCGCTCGCGAAGATCTTCGATTCCGAGTACTTCGCACGTGTCGTCGAGGCTGCGTTTCGCGGCTGCGCCGAAGCCTTGGCGTCCGCTCGAAAGGCCCACTGCGAGGTTCTCCTGCACGCTTAGGTCCTCGTACAGTTCGATGGCCTGAAAGGTGCGACTCAGTCCCCTCTTCACGCGTTGGTGAGGGCGCAAGGCACCAATATCTTCGCCGTCCAACTTGACCGTCCCCGAACACGTAGCGAAGCCAGTCATGGCATCGATCATCGTGGTTTTACCTGCCCCGTTCGGTCCGATCAGCCCCACGATGGCCCCTTCGGGGACATCGAAGCTTACGTCGGACACGGCCACCACCCCGCCGTAGGCCACGCGGAGGTTGTGGACCGACAACAACGCCGCGGCCCCGTCGAGTGCGGCCCGAGCGGGCGCCTTACGAGGGCCGGGATGGGCGCCGGCCACGATCGCCTTGGCCGGAACGGCGCCCGCTTTCCGGGTCCGTCGACGAGCGTTGAGCCGGTCGGCGATCCGGTGATTCGGGCCCATGATCCCCTCGGGATTGCTGATTACCGTCACGATGAGCAACACCCCGGTGACGAGCTGATACCACTTTCCCAGCGATAGCCATTGGTTCGTGGCGTGGTATACCAACCCCGCGAGCCCGATCATGCCGGCCGCAATCCCGCCCGACACGGACGTGATTCCGGCTAGGTAGGCCGTCGCAAAAATGCCGAGGCCAACCAGCGGTGTGAACTGTTCGTAAGTCACCGTGCCATACCGGTACGAAAGCATCGCGCCGCCGATTCCCGCCACGAAAGAGGCAATCGCGAACGTGTAGACCTTGACCCGGAAGACATCGACGCCGGCCGCGGCCGCGGAGCGTTCATTGGCTCGGATGGCGACCATCGCCGAACCGACGCGGCTGCGCCGGAGCACCGCTACTCCCACCGCGACCATTGTTAGCACGATGAGAGCGAAGAATCCGAACGAAAGGTGAGAGGCATTCTTTGTCGAACCCCACCCCAGGTCTATTCCGAGGAACGTCGGATTTTTCACGGCCACTCCGCCGGTGTACCCGACAATGTCAGTATTGCGAAACCACAACGCATCGAGGGCAACCGCCAAGGCCAGAGTGACCACCGCTACGCTCAATCCGCGAACCCGCAGGGCCGGCAATCCCACAACTATTCCGATGAACGTCGCAGCCAAGGCGGCGAGGATCGGCGCGATCGGAAACGGCACGCCCCACGAGTTGGTAAGAAAGCTCAAAACATATGCCGACGCGCCGGCCAAGGTAAGTTGGGCCAACGAAATTTGACCGGCGTAGCCCGTAGTCACGACCAACGACATCGAGATCGTGGCCAGCACCAGACTCAGAATGAACGCTTGGCGCCACTCGTCCTGAAAACCGACCAACACCACGGCCCCGAGCGTGAACGCAACGAGCGTCGTAGCCACCAGATTTCTGGGTCGGGGCGCACGGCCAAGCGTGCGCTGAATCAAGGCACCTCGCGCCGGCAGCGGCTTGCCTCGAACCACCAACACCAACAAAATCATGATCAGCGGTACCAGTTCGGGCCCGCCCGCCCTCGGAAACCACGAGAACTCCCCCTTCAGAAAGGTGGCCTCAGACTGCAACATACCGATCGCGAATCCACCGATGATCGCCGGGGTAAGAAACTCGAACTGACTTAAAACCGCAGCCGCGAGTGCAGGCACGATAAACAAGGAATAGGCAATGGGCACGACCGACACGAGCGGCGCGATGAGGATGCCGGCGAGCCCGGCCACCACTGACGAGAGCATCCAATTGACCGCCGCGACCCGGTTGGGTGAAATTCGACTCACCACCGCGCCCTTCTCCGATTCGGCCGCAGCCCTGGTGGCGAGCCCGAAACGGGTATAGCGAAAGAGGGCGGCAAGGGCGACTCCGAGGACGATCACGGCAAGTCCGAACCACAACCGATCGGAATGCACAACGGAGGAACCGAGCTTGAACTTCTTGTCGGGAAAGATCTTCGCGACGGGCACCGCCGAAGTGCCCACTTGCTTCACGATCAACAAAACGATCGCTATCTGGATGCCCAGCGAAGCCACCACTCGGGCCACTGGCGGGGCCGCCCGCAATGGCCGAAACACCAACAGATACAGCACTAATCCAAGCAGCCCCGCCATGACGAGACACAGGAACCCAGCGAGCCAAAATCCCGGCGTGAACGGCAAGTCATAACTGCCCCGCAGGCCTGGCACGAGCGGGAGAAACTTGCCGTCGCGCATGAACGCGTAGAGGTAGGCCGAGTAGAGCGCGATTGATCCGGTGGCGAAGTTGATAACACCGGAACTGCGATACGTCACGACCAGCGCGATCGCCAGCGCCGCATACACCGCACCATTGCCCGCCCCGAGGAGCAGGTAACCGAAATGACTGATCATCTACAGAAATCCATTTGCCTAGTTCGAACATGCGAAAGGAATGACGAGCACGGGCGTTGTTGCGTCAAAGTATGACGCAACAGCGCCCAAGATGCTCTCGCAGCAAGGTTGGTGCCGACCAGTGCCGACACCAACTTGTTTAGCTCAGGCCTTGCTGCTCGTGTAGTTGGTGGCGGCGCCCTTGTCATCGAGTGTTGCGTACACAAACTCGGCGGTGCAAGCCGGGACAATCCCGGGCACAGCCTTACCGTCGCACTTGAACGTTCCGCCCTTGATCAGCGGCTGCGGCAACGCCGGGGCCGCCTTGATGGCGGCCGTGACGGTGGCGGGCGTGATGTCGCCCGTGACGCCCTTCATGACCCGGGCGAAGCCAACGACAACGGAGAACGAACCGGGCGCGCTCGCCGTGGCGGTGACCTTCTGGCCAGCCGCGTACTTCGCCAGGATGGCCTTGAACGTCGTGTAGTCAGAATCGGTCGGGTCCTCGGATGCGCTGTAGGAAACCTGGATGCCCTTCAGATCGGCGCCGACTGATTTGATCGTCGAGGCGTCCAAGCAGTTGGAGATCATTGAAATCGTGCCCTTGTAGGACGCGTCGCGCAACGCCTTGATGGCCGTGATGCAGAAAGCCGAGTTGCCGATGATGTGCACCAGCTGAGGACTGGTCTTCAGCGCGGCCTGCACGTCTGGGCTCATGTCGGCTGTTCCCGGAGCGATCGGAACGATGTCGACGGCCGGCACCCCTGAGGCGGCGAAGGTCGGAGGGGCAATCGCCTTCTCAGGACCGGTAGCGCCGGGCACGTCTATGACGAGCACCGTGGCCTTCGTGAAACTGCTCTTCTTAGCGAGCAGTGCCGGGAAGGCAGCGAGGCCGGCAATCGGGTTCGACACCGTGAATGCCGCTACCCCTGGGGCCAAGAGGCTGGCGTCGGCGCTGGCGTAGGCAAAGATCGGGATGTTGGCCGCAAGGACGGTTTTCGACCATGCGCTGATCTGGCCGTTCACGTTGAACAACACTGCAGCCACGCCCTTCTGCACCATTTGGTTTCCGCAGTCGGCGGCGAT
>JANYDT010000171.1 GCA_025359845.1 Acidimicrobiia bacterium | reverse complement strand
AGCGTCTCGGCGGCCAAAATCACCGCTCGCGGCGTCCTCCGCCTAGCCGTTTGGGCAGGACAAGCGCGTCGTTGTGCGTCCTTGCGAGCGGCAATTTTGACTCGCCGATCCACAACGAGCCGTTTGACACCACTCACCTAGTGCCTTGACCACACACCCCTGCTCTGTCTCGTCGGCCGGATGACGCCGCTGCCGGCGTCTCGTCATCGCGTTTGGGCACGGGCAAGCGCTTCTTCCCGCGTCCTTGGCAGCGACGCCCCCGACTCGACGACACAGGGCGAAGGTATATGGTCAAGGCACTAGGTCGCCCGGTGTTGGATCCACGCCAAAGTAGACGATAACGGGGTGCTCAACCTCGATCGCTGACGTGCGGCGCGAGGTGCTGCGTAGACCACGTCGCCGCGAGTCGTTTGGGGGCCCGTGAGAGCCACGCTTCCTCGACGAGTTCGATGATCTCTTGGCGCGTGAGTTCGCCGATGCGCGATGCCCGCAGGAGGACGGAAAGGTGTCCGTTGAAGTGGGCCGTCGTGAAGAACGGCGTGGCTGGGTCGCCAATGAGTGACTGCTTGTCGGCGTCGTCGGCCACCCACGACACGATGACGTCGCCGAGCCGTTCGCGGGTGGCGGGGTCGAGGGCATCAGGGCGGGGATTGCGAAAGAAAATGAAGGATTTTCCTCGGACTTGGTACACGGGGTTGCCCGACGATCCGTTCTCGATCGTCACGCCGGGCAGGGCCGCTGCGGTCTCGTGAATGTCTTCGACTCGCGCTCGACGTTCCTGTTTCACGTGACCAAGCTATCGAGTGCGACCGCGCCTGCCAGGATGGCTCGATGAGAGTTGCCGTGGTGACAGGTGCAGGGTCGTGATCACCCTGGGAGGGCACATGCCACTGGCCGATCGTTGGACGTCATACGGCATGGCGCAACCGTCGGTTGCGGCTGGCTGGTCGTTCGAGGCGCTGGTCGGGCCGTCGGTACTGGGCGGTGCCAACGGTATCGTTGAGCATCGGGGTCGGTTGCTGGTGACCCAGGTCTTCGGTTCGCAGGTGACGTCGATCGACACGTCGAGCGGTGAGCACATCGTGTTCGCGCCGATGGGGGCGGGCATCTCGGCGCCCGATGACGGAGTGTTCGGGGAGGACGGCACTTTTTTCGCGACTGAGCCGATGAACGCGACGGTGTCGGTGAGAAACCCCGACGGTACGTACCGGACGTTGCGCGACGACCTGCCGGGAGTCAATGGCATCACCATGGACCGGACACGGCGACGGCTGTTCGCTGACGAGTTCCGTCCCGGTGGACGGTTGTGGGAGCTGGATCCGTCGGGGGAGAAGGCGCCGACGCTGCTGCTCGATGAGCTGGTCACCCCGAACGCGCTGGCCGTGGGGCCCGACGGTGCGCTCTGGTTCCCGGCTGTGGCGGCGGGCGAGATCTGGCGTTACGACCTCGAAACCCGCAGCGCGCGCTGCATGTTCGGCGGGCTGGCGTCGCCGGTGGCGGTCAAGTTCGACTCGCAGGGCCGATTGGTGACGCCCCAGTCGGGAACGGGCGAGGTGACTCGGATCGATCTCGCGACCGGTGCGCGGGAAGTCATCGCGACCGCGGCGCGGGGCCTCGACAATCTTGCCCTATCGCCCGACGATCGGCTGTTCGTCTCGCATTTCACCGACGGCCGCGTCGCCGAGTGGGGATCGTCCGGGGAGCGGGTACTGAGCCCGTCGGGACTGGTAGGTCCTTTCGGCCTAGCGGTCAGTGCCGACGGCTCGATCCTCGTTGCCGACGGGTTGTCGGTCGCGTTGGTTCGCGATGGCGAGGTCGTCCGTACGCACACTTTGCTGCACGACCTGCCCACGCTGGCGGTCGACGTGGCCATCGTCTCCGGCCAGCCATGGGTGCTGGGTGCGAGCGGTCAGGTGTTGCGCTGTGCGGTCGGCAGTCCGGCGACGGTGGTGGCCGGGCGCCTGGTGTCGCCGACGTCACTCGTCGCGGATCGCGACGGCGGCGCGCTTGTCGTCGAGAAGTCGGCCGGCCGTGTGGTCCGCATCCCGCCGGGCGGCGGAGAGGTCGTGGCGATCGTGTCCGGTCTGCACCGCCCGCACGGTCTCGCGCTGGCGGCGGATGGTGCGATGTGGATCACGACGGCCGAAGCGCTCGTCTGCGTCCAGCCCGGCGGCGCGGTCCGCAGCACGGTCGCGTCGTTGGCGGGCGGCCAAGGCGTGGCGGTCGGTGGCGACGGCTCAGTGCTGGTGGCCCTGCCAGATCAGCGTCGGCTCGTGTTGCACCGGCCTGGTGGGATCGACGCCGTGACCGTCGAAGGAGTTCCCGTCGGCGCGGCGGTCTCGGGAGCGGTCATCGCGTTCGCCCGCAGCGCTGTCGTGGCGGCCGGTGAGGATTGGCTGGTCGGGTGCGGGGGAGATGGCAGCATTCGGCGTCTCTGCCGTCGCTGACGTAACCGGTGGACGAGCCCACGCGGCGTATCGCCCTCCTCGGGGTCGATGCGGTGATGCGGAATGTGCGCTGCTCGGCGATCTCGCAGAGGTGATCACGCTGGCCTTACGGGCCAGTCTCGCGTCGACGTTTGCGAACGACATCCCTATCGTGGCGCTGGGTAACGGTCCTGCGGTGCTGCTGCTCACCGACGACCTGCAGGTACTGACTCAGACATCCGCGACCGAATCGTACCTCCGTACGTTGCTGCCCACCGACGCCGACCGGAGGGCTGTGCCGGCCGGCGCCTACAACGTGCCCAGCTCGTCGCTCTCGAAGCCGGGATCGATCTTCATCCGCCGTGGGCGCGGGTGCATCTGCGCGAGGGTGTGTGGGCGACGCTGGGCGCGGATCGGTTGGAGAGTTCGTCGAACCTTGGCCCGGTGGCGTTCGCCGTGACCATCGAACCGACCCCCGCTGCGGATCGTGCAAGCCTCTTCGCGCGGGTCATCGGCCTGACCCAACGCGAGAGCGAGCTGCTACTTCATCTCGTGCGAGGCAGCGACACCCGAACGCTCGCGCATGGTCTGTTCATGTCGGAGCACACCGTGCAGGACCACTTCAAGTCGATCTTCGCCAAGGCCGGACTGAACAGTCGCAGGAACCTCATCGCTCGCGCCACCGGAGTGATGTAGGCACGACTCTCGCGTCGGAAATGGAACTGATCGGCGTTTGGTGGGGTAATGAGGGGTATGCGTTTTCGATCGATCATGCTTGCCGTTGCGGTCGTGCTGTCCGGGGTGGTCGCGGCTCGCGGCGTCGCCTCGGCGGTGGAGGTGGTGTCTGTGGACGGGGCTCACGGCCAGTGGCGGATCGGCCACGTTGGCGCCTCGACTCGTGTCGACCGTGTGCTGGGGTCGTCATCGTCGTGGTCTACGAAGGTGGCCGGCCGTTGGTGGCCGCCAGAGGTCGCGGCCCGCCACCTGGTTGGTGGGGCGAGTGCCGACGGTTCAACGCTCGCCCTCGCACAACCAGTTGCGGCGAGCGTGGTCTCGTCTCGCTTCGCGGTTGTCACGCGCACCGGCATGAAGACGGTAGTTCTTCGCGGCCTGTGGAATTTCGATGCCCTTTCGGTTGACGGTCGCACGATGTTCCTCACCGAGTCAGTCGGCAACAGTCGTTACTGGGTGCGTGCCGTCGATGTGGCTACCGGACGTCCGGGGGACCCAATCGTTACAAAGTCGATCACGCCCACGAACGTCGAGGTCGACGAGGGCCCCATGGAGGGTCTCCCCATGGACCGGGTCGTCACAGCCGACGGCACCACGGTGTTCACGCTGTATGACGGCCCGGCGTTCCCGTTCGTGCATGCACTCAACGTGGCCAACGGCGGGGCACTCTGCTACGAGCTGACCGACGGATTGAAGGGTTCGGTAGCGCGGCTGCGTTTGCGGCTCGGGACCGCCAGTGGAAGTGTCGACATCCGAGATGGCGCTGAAAGGGTGGCTCAGATCTGGACGCCGTCTAGCCCTTACGGGCCATCGGTGCGGATAGCGGGAACCGCCAATGCGCCGAGCTAAGCCTGAATCCACCGTTTTGGTGGGGCGGTCGTGTCTGGGGCGGACGTACACCCACGTCCGCGGTTACCACCCGTTGTACGCGGTGATCGCTGGCACCGGTGACGTCGTGCATTGCCGTCTACGCGGCGGCAACGCCCATACCGGGCGTGGTGGCGCCGGCTTTGTCACCGAAACGTTCAACCGGTTCCGCGCCGCTGGCGCTACCGGGGCGTTGACGTTACGAGCCGATTCTGGGTTCTACTCCGGGGCGATCACCGCGGCGTGTTTCGAGTTCGACGGTCGAGGCGGTGCGGTCGGTGATGAACGAGTGGTAGGCGTAGTCGACGAGCAACGCGAGTTGCGATCCGGGGGTGGGTTTGACGCGGCGCAACGGACTCGCCAAGCAAGGCGCCATCAAGTTCGGCGGGCGTGTCCCCACGTGAAGGACCGCAGGAACGTGCCGAGCGTGGACGGGGCCCGCAGGCCGTGTCCGAGCACTACACCGGTGGCCCCGGCCCGTAACGCGTCGCCGTCATCGATCGAGTCGCCACCGGCGAGGACCGAATCGATGATCGTTAACGCTTTCAACCCGACGTTCGCGTGTCCGGGTGCGTCGCCCAGATCGACGTGACCGTTGAACAACGCCTCCAACCCCAGGTGCTGTACGAGTGTTGCGGTCTGGATCAGTCCGGCATCAGCGACGAGATGCTCGTCATCGAACATCACCCGGATCGCATCAAGGCTGTGAGAAGATCGCATCTGAAAGGTGCCCTCCAACTTTGCAAGAATGTTGCTGTAACGAACATCATTCTTCCAGGCCAGAGGGCACTATTCGCGGATAGTCAACCAACAATCCCCACCCAAAAACGGTGGATCGAGGCGAAGACTGTCGCTGCCGTCGCCGGCGTAGTCGTGGCGACCATGGTCCTGCCGCCCGCGCCAGCGTTCGCAGGCGCTCCCGCGTTCGAGTGCCGGATCGGATCTGTGCGTGTCGGGCTCGATACGCACAGATTGGTCGCACTGGTCCGCAAACCATCTGGCGAGGTCACGCGGCTCGCGTTGGAGAGCGAGCAAGCGGCCGGCGCCGACCAGCGGTACCGGCTCACCGGTCGTTCAATTATTGGGCGGGTAGACGTGGGCGGTATAGGTTCGAGGGCAGCCTCGGGTGGCTCGGTCGGACAGGGCCGGGGTGCGTGCGCGTTCATGCCCGGCGACTTTGCGATCGGCACGGTGAAGGCGCGGCGGCTCGCCCTGCGCGTGGAGGCGACTCCAGCCGCCGAGATCGCCGTGGTACTGCGACGTGGAAGTCTCCTATGGCTCGATCCGACAGCCACCGCGGGCGAACGGGCCGACGCCTTGATGGTGCGGGTGCGTGTTGTGTTGGGTGTGCGCGGCGGGCGCCGAGGCGGTGGCGACCAGCGGTTCGGAATGGGTCCGGAGGCCGGCTTAGACGGTCGCTCAACGGTGATCGATGGGTGGGTCCGAGCGGTGGATGTTGAGTGGGTCGGACCACCGGGTCCGTGATCCCTCGTGCGGGATACGGTGGATCGTGATCGACGGCCAAGAGACCGACGACGCGTTGATCCGCTCTTCAGTGCGCGGTGACGCAGACGCGTTCGGGCGCTTGGTCAGTCGCTACCAGCAGCAGACCCGACGTCTCGCTGCAGCTTTGGTGGGCGACGCCGACGGTGATGACGTCGCGCAGGATTCCTTCGTGCGTGCCTACCGGTCCCTTGGCTCCTTCCGTCACGACGCAGCGTTTGGGCCCTGGCTCACGCGCATCGTGGTCAATCAGGCTCGCAATCACCACCGCGGCTCGTCACGAAGGAGTAGCCGAGAACGAGCCGACGCGATTGCGAATCCTGTGCCAGAGCCCTCGAATACCCCGGAAACGGTGCTCGACCGAAACGAGGAACGCCGAATGATCGAGCGTGCGCTTGCATCAATGCCCGAGCGTGACCGCGTGGTGATCGGGCTGCGCTTCCTGCTCGACCACACCGAACAGGAGACGGCCGAGATGCTCGGCTGGCCGCAAGGCACGGTGAAGTCGAGAACCTCACGCGCACTCGATCGCCTGCGTTCCCGGCTGGAGAAGGCGAACGTTGATGAGTGACCGTGACCCAGAGTTGGTCGCGTCGTTGCGCGAACTCGAAACGCGTCCCGGCGCGCCGGTGATCATCGAGTTGGACTCCGTCTTCGTAGACGCCGTCACCGAACGCATACGTGCACTGCCATCACCTCGCGCCCGCCGACGGCTCAAGGTTCTCCGGCGAAGCCTCGCCGTCGTCACCGGAACGATGCTCGGACTCGTGCCCGGGCCACGTCAAGCCCTCGCCCGATGGCTCGGCATCGGATCCGTGCGCATCACACGCGGCTCGACCCCGACCGGCCTCCCACCAGCCCTCCGAAAGCTCAACCTTGGGAAACCGGCGACACCCGGCGCTGCCGCTTTGCTGATCGGCCATCCCATTTGGAAACCCCGTGGAGCGGTACCCCTCGGAGTATGGATCGAACCGGCCCAACGAGTGGTGAACTCGGCCTACCGCATCGACGGAAGCGACGTCCTGCTCAGCGAACTCCCAGGTCCGGGCAGCGTGTACGTCCTCAAGAAAGTCGCAGCCCAGGGCACATCGCTCGAGTTCCTGACCGCACGCGGCGAAACCGCTGCGTGGATCTCGGGCCATCCCCATGAGGTCGCAATTATCGGACCGGCCGGCCTCGAGAACGTCCCAGTCCGGCTCGCCGGCAACGTCCTCATCTGGGCGGACCAGACACGAACCATTCGCATCGAAGGCCTCGAAAACCGCGAGGACGCGATCGCAGTCCTCGAATCCCTTGACCCCTGAACGCCACTCACTTCAGTTGACCGAATGACTCCCAGAACGAGCATCAAAGTACAATTACGTACTGAGTAAAGTGTCTGTATGATATAGTCAACTTGTGTCATCGGGAACGCTCATACGCCAGGCCCGGCTCCGAGCCGGACTTACACAAATGCAGCTGGCGGCTCGATGCAAGACCACCCAATGGAACATTGCTCGCCTTGAACGAGGCGCCAATGAACCCACTCTGGAACGTGTTCGAGCCCTCGTTCGAGCGTGCGGGCTCGAACTCGCAATTACCATGACCCCAATCAACGATTCCGAACTGGCCGCGCTGCAGCGCAACCTCGACCTCACACCTGACCAACGCGTGCGTCGGATCGTTGGATTGGCGCGATTCGTCCAGTCCGGTCGCGCGGCAATGGCCGCCATCAATGGCTGACTTCCGGCCGGAACGGATTCTCGCAGTATTGGCCAAGCACGGAGTCGAGTACGTCATGATCGGTGGACTCGCCGCGGCCATCCATGGTTCCGATATCGTGACAGGCGATATAGACATCACGCCCGCACTTGACGAAGACAACTTGTCCCGCCTCTCGTCCGCTCTGAAGGAACTACGAAGCCCGTGTGCGCACTTTGGATCTGCCGGAGGGATTGCCGTTCGCCCACGACGCCCGGTCGCTTACGTCAGCCGGGGGCTGGAATCTGGTCACCGACGCCGGCGATCTCGACATTTTATTCGTACCACCGGGCACGCAGGGTTTCTCCGATCTGCGACGCGACGCGGTGACCATCGAGATTCTAGGTTCTTCGACCAGTGTGGCGTCATTGGCCGATATCATTCGATCGAAAGAGGCGGCCGGTCGCCCTAAAGACGTAGCCGCAATACCGCTTCTGCGACGCGTCCTCGACGAAATTGAGCGCCGGCGCCGATAGCGGGCCAGGTCGGGCGACAGCTGCTGATTTGCGTCCACGGCTCGGGCAACTTTCGAAGGGCGGACACGAAGTGTGGCGTTTCATGCCGGTGTCACCGGCCAGTACGCGCATTCAGTGTGTCATCGGAGACGGGTCGCGAACGTGGGACAGCTCGGCCGCTGCCGTGGCCACTTCGTGCTCGTCGGGTCGACGCGGTTCCTGAGCGAACCACGCCTGACCGAATCACTCGCGGGACGGGTCAGGTTCGTCGACCTGTGGCCATTGTCGCAAGGCGAGATCGATTGTAAGCACCGGGCTTGGACGCCGTGCCCCAGACCACACAAGACAAGTCGGCGTGCTGCAGCCCCAGCTCCGCTGCCGCACAGTTCGCTCCGATAGCTCCGACGCGCCTCGCTGCCGTCTACGTGGCCGACCCCTTACGCTTCACCGAACAGGCGGGACTTCGCGTGGTCGACTCGGGCGCGAACGTGTGGCTTATCGAGCTCGCCAGTAAAGTGGTCTTCGACCGCACGAGGGAGCGCGGTGGGCTGGTGTGCGTGGCGGCGACGCAACTGGCTGTCGACCTGCTGACGGGGCCAGGACGCGATCCGGCGGAGGGCGAGGAACTACTGCGATGGATGGAGGTGAACGAAGATGAGTGGCGCTCCTGACCCTCTGTACGTCGAAGCGAGGCGGGTGTTGCTCGACGCCGCCGAGGCCCTCGCTGCACATCTCGATTCGATCGTGCTCGTAGGCGCTCAACCGATCTATGTCCACACCGGCGATGCCGATCTCGCCGTCGCCGAGTTCACAACGGACGCCAATTTCGGCATCAATCCGAAGACGTTGGACGACGACCCACTCATCGCGTCGTTGCTGTCCGCGAACGGATTCAGCAAACGGAGCGAGGATGGCTACATACAGCCCGGCGGATGGCTGAGCGCCTCCGGCATCTTGCTCGACTTGCTGGTGCCAGAAGCGGTCGCCGGGCGCGGACGACGAAGCGCCGACCTTGGACCACATGGGAACCGTGCGGCGCGCCGGGCGGTCGGTCTCGAAGGTTGCTGGGTCGACAACTCGCCGATGCGCATCGAGGCGCTGGTGGCCGAGGATCAGCGGGCAGTTACGATGCGGGTGGCCGGCCCCGGAGCGCTCCTCGTCGCCAAACTCCACAAGCTCGAGGAACGGGCCGCTCACGACGACCGAGTGAAGGACAAGGATGCGCTCGACATCTTCCGGCTCCTTCGAGCTATCCAGACCGAACCGCTCGCTGCGCGAATTCGGAAGCTACTTGCTTCGGAGCAAGCTGGCGCCGTGACTGAGAGGGGCCTACTACTCCTAAGCGATCTCTTCGGCACGACTCGGTCCGTTGGTGTCCGCCTCGCTCAACGAGCCTCTGAGTTGCTGGTCGACCCCGAGAACTTGCAGAATCAGCCGTCGTCCTCAGCACGGATCTACTTGCAAGGTCCAAAGGGGTTCAACGCACTCTGCGCAAGCCGCCGACTCAATCCGTCCGGCGCATGGGCATCAAGGGCCGTCGGAGTGGCGCTTTCGCTACTTCGCTGCGCCTTGTTCCGAGCGCGCGGCGTCACGGATTTCAATTGCTGCTCGCTTGTCCGCCGGCATTTTTAAGAACTGTTCCTCGATTTTTCGGGGTTGGCTTATGGTCTCCTCTGCCACCAAATTTATAAACTGAAATAGCGAGATCGCTAGGTCCTTATCATCGCTGAGGTTCAAGGTTCCTGGATGTACCGATTCGTTTCCCGAGATTCGAATCGTGTCCATGGCCATCTGTACTAAAGGTCGAATTTTGCCAGTTCGGACTAGGTCGGCAATATCTGCATTGATGTCGCGCCCCGGGCAGTCGAAGTGCACGCACAGCTTCTGGAGGCAGAGACGCAACAACGCTGCCGCCGAGCGGGGGGACGGGCTGAGAACGTTGGACGCTTCGTTGTAGATTGCAGCGATTTCTTGCGGAAGATCCTGGTTGGGAGGCGGTGCTTCGCTCACCCGAGGGTAGACGAGATAATAGCGCTTCTCGGGTTCTACTGATCCTTCCAATTGGTCACGCTTTCGATGCAAATTTCGTCGAATCGCCGGAAGTCTGGCGTCAGCACCCAGACCGAAGTACGCCCACAGGACGAACAAGTTGATAGTCCCATGTGAGAGTCGGCCTGGACGAGATTGGCTCCCGTTCGTGTGAACGCGGTTCCCGAAGACTGCGGAGCAAGTGTCTCGCAAAATGGGCACGTGAACGGCGTTACAGCAAACTCGGGAGTTACGAACTTGCCTGGCATAATTTGGGACGTTACTGGCTTTCTGCGCGGTGGTCGTTGGCGGTAGGTGAGAACATTCCGCTCAGTACTTCAGCTGCGTGGCGGTCGGTGGCGCCGACGAAGTGCGCGTAGGTTCCCAGGTTCGTTGCGGCGTTGGCATGGCCGAGACGGCCTGAGACCGTGCGAACGTCGATGCCGGCCGATAGCAGGCAAGTCGCTGCGAAGTGACGGAGGTCGAGGAAGCGGATGCCCTCGATGTCGAGCTCTGCGCAAAGTCGTTTGAAGGCGACCGTGACCCGGTCCAGCCGACAGGGCTCGACACCGCCTTCGTGATCCGAGAACACAAAGGCCTTCGGGTCGAGCGTGACGCCGCAGAACTCTGCCCGTGACTCGATGACCGCACGATGCCCATGGAGCACGCGCATTCTGCCCTCGTCGAGAGCGATGCGGCGGGCTTGGTGCGTCTTCGTTTCCTTCTCGACAATCATGTGGTCGATGGTCTCGAAGATCGACCGCTGGATCAGAAGCTCTGCGCGCATATTATCAATGTCCGTCCAGCGAAGCCCGCACAGCTCGCCTCGCCGTTCGCCCGTGATGACAGCGAGATGGATCATCGTCGCGAACTCCGGGTAGCGGCCAGCGGCACGCTCGACGAGTCGGGCGACATCGACGGGTTCCGGCGGGCGGGTAATTGCCTTGCGAAGTCGCGGCGGCGACGCCTTCTCGGCGACGTTGATCGGCACCCAGTCCCAACGCACTCCTTGCTTGAGCGCAGATCGAATGCCGGCGTGCGCCTGTCGCACCGACGCCGGTGCCAAGCCCTTCTTGGTCAGCGCTCGGTAGAACGATTCAAGCGTCGCCAGTCGAGCTTCCGAAGCTTGATCGCGCCGAGCGACGGTTCGATGTGCTTGTTGATCAGTCGCTTGTACCCGCTCACGGTTTGGTACGCGAGGTCGGGCTCGACGTGATCGAGCCACGCCGTCAGCAACCGCCCGAACGTCGCCGTGGTTGACCCGCCGACAGAAGCGGTCTCGTGCTTCGAGATCAGCGTGTCTAGCACCTTCTCGGCGTCGCGCTTTGTGCCGCGATCGAGCGGCTGATCTGGGCGCGCTTGCCGGTGAGCCGATCGACGCCGCCGTCGATGTGGACCTCCCAGTACCCCGAACGCTTCTCCCGCAGCGACCCTGGAGGTCGGACAGTCTGCCAAATCCGTTGGACAAAGTGTGGGACAAACGACCCGGAGCAGCTGTCAAAGATTTTGCGGTAGGCCTGCTGACCTGCACATTTGACGTGGGGCGGGTGGGGATCGAACCCACGACCAAGGGATTATGAGAGCGAAAAAGACCGTCCATTAGACCACTTTGAGTACGCTGACCTGCGGCTTCGTTCCTAAGAATGTCCGTCTATTCCGTGTGATCCGTCCAGTAGTGCCGAGTTTGGGAGACAAAAAGGGAGACAAACTCTCTGCTGACGGCGCGGCTATGGTGGGTGCGTAGGGCATCTGGCGGTCGGTATCCGAACGGAGATCAATCGCACGCCTCGGCTCACGCCGGCCATACATCGTGACCCGCGTGGTCGGTCGCGAGAGCGACCCCGTCGTTCCTGTAGGCATGTGTCATGTCGGCATTGAGTCGGTTCGATCGGCGACGGCTCCTGCAGCGAGATTGTCGGGCGTCACCGCGACCATCCAGCATCGCACTCTCGTAGCGAAGCGACACTCGCCGAACTCTCCACCATGCTTATGGGCGCTCGCCTCAAGTCACGACCGACGATACCAGCGTGCCGGCCCAGCACGTCAAGACATGTTGACGGTAGGGGCCGTCGCCGAAGCGGACCGGTTCGCTGCACACAAGCGACGCAGTTTCGCGGCCACGTGATGCGATGCCGAAATTGGTTCGCGGCGTAGCCGATACGCCCGGGCAGAAGCGGCAGCGTCCGTCGACGCTGCAAGTTCGCCCGGCAACGTCTGCGCAGCGTTTCCGTGTCGTCCCGACGCCGCTCTTCCGATCAATGGGTAGCGGTATGAAGCCCGACACCACTTCGACCGACGCCAACCGCCTCGGGACGACCACACCCCCGATCGTCCGATATACCTACACTGTCGCAGAAGCAGCAGCCATCCTCGGCATCAGCCGCTTCAGCGCCTACGAATGCGCCCGCACCGGCCAACTGCCCGTCATCCGACTGGGACGGCGCCTCGTCGTCCCAGTCACGGCGCTGAGAACGCTGATCGAGCCCTGAAATATTGAACGCCCTCAGCTGCGCACCCGTCGCAACGTTGACAACGCCGTCGTCCGATCTGACGGAACAAATGGAATCAAGTGGCTCGCGAACGCCAGCCGTATCTGCGTTGCGCGGCCAGCTTGGAAACACCCAACATTGCGCCGATCTGCGACCACGACCGCTTCGCAGCACGCGCAGCCACGATCGCAACAGCAACCTCTTCTTCCAACGCCGCCCGCCGCTCGGCAAGCATACCGAGCGCTGCAGGTCGGCAGAGTCGACAACGACCAGCTCATCCGAGTCCACCTGTTCAGCCCACTGCTCGAGCGCAGCCGCGCTGGTCGCTCGCGACGCACCGCTCACCGCATCCACCGTCCTCTCAGAAACTTCGCCCGTGCTGGCATCGCGTAGATGATCGCCACCCCCTCATCGCCGACAACAACGCCGACCTCCAACAGTCGACCGTCAACGCCGGGCCCGTGTTAAGGGATCTACGACGCGCGTTTCAGCGGGCGCTCACCGGCCGTGCCACCAAGAGCGGATCGCTACCATGCGATGCACAGGCATCGTGACGACAGGTGGTTGCTCGCGGCCGAATTCGGGTGCCGTTGACGACGCAACGCGCACCGCACGAATCGCCGATCCAGCGTAGACGTCAGGCAAGGTCAGCCACCGTCGAATCGAGAGTGGGTCGGCGCATGAGTTCTCCGCTCTGGTTCACCATCCGACGTCGGGGCCGTGGTCGATGTCGTGGTCGATGGCCGGGCTGTCGGGAATGGCGGCGGCGAGTCGACGTGCGGTGGCGGCGATGGGGTCGTTGTCTGGGTGGATGCGAGGGAGGTGATCGTCGGGGTAGCGGCCGTCGGCGTTGATGGTTTC
>JANYDT010000084.1 GCA_025359845.1 Acidimicrobiia bacterium | reverse complement strand
CGGCTCGGGCAACGATCATGACCTCGGATTGTTTGAAGTGCCGGCCGCCCCACCCTCGCCGGGCGGGCGTCGACCGGGGCTTTACCACTTGGCTTGGCAAGTCGACACCATCGACGAACTCGCCGAACTGCGCACCAAGCTCTCGGCCGCCGGCTCCTTGGTTGGCGAATCCGACCATGGCGTCTCCAAATCGCTGTACGCCCATGACCCCGACGGCATCGAGTTCGAAGTCATGTGGGCGGTACCACGCACGGCGTGGCCGGTTCGACCCGGGACCGATCCCCTACACCTCGACGCCGAAATCGCCCGCTGGTCTCGAACCTCCACCCTCAGCGAACTCGTCGCCCACGCGTAGCGCTGCGCTCCTTCCTCTCCAATCAAACAACTCACCCTAAGGACCCCTTATGTCTTCCCTCTCAGAACTTACTCCTGGCACTTGGAATATCGACAAGACCCACTCGACGGTGGGCTTCATGGCCCGCCACCTCATGATTACCAAGGTGCGGGGGCGGTTCACGGATCTGGTCGGCGCCATTACGGTGGCTAGTGACCCACTTCAGTCGAAGGTCGAGGCGACAGTTCAAGTCAACTCGGTCAGTACCGGCGACGAAAAGCGCGATGGGCATCTCAAGAGCGGCGACTTCTTCGAGCTCGAGAAGTACCCCACGATGACGTTTGTAAGCACCGGCATTGTCGCCAAGGGCGGAGATTATGCCCTGACCGGCGACCTCACCGTCAAGGGAATTACCAAGCCGGTGACGTTCGACCTTGAGTTCGACGGGGTAGGCCCCGACCCCTGGGGCGGCACGCGCGCTGCCTTCAGCGCCACCACCGACATCCTGCGGTCAGATTGGGGCGTCGAGTTCAACATGGTGCTCGAAACCGGCGGAGTCATGATCTCTGACAAGATCCAGCTCACCCTCGACATCCAGGCCGTTCGGGCGTGATGACCCGCGCCGGCTAGCTCATGCTGGCGCGGACCTAGTGGGCGTGAAGACCGGCCGTTTTCTTGAGACCAGCCCCTTTGGTGGCCAAGAACACGACGAGGAATGCCGCGAAAGACACCAAGACGATCGTCGCTCCTGACGATATATCGAGGTGATAGCTTGCATACATACCGACCAGCCCGCACAGCGCACCAATCACTCCCGAAAGCCACAGCATTCGGGCAAACGAGTTGGTGAGCATGCGGGCGATCGTCGGCGGGATTACCAGCGCCGCGGCGATAAGAGTTACTCCGAGTACCTTCATACTGGCCAGAATTGCGGCGCTCAACAATATCATGAGCAATCCTTCAACTCTGGCGGTGCGGACCCCAGAAACCTCGGCTACGTCAGGATCAAAAGTCGTAAACAGCAGCACTCGGTAGCGAAGGGCGATTACGAGGCCGGTCACGATCGTGACACCGATGACAAGCCACATGTCACCGTTTGTCACCCCCAGAACGCTTCCGAAAATCGTGGCGTCAATGCTTTGCTTCACCCGCGTGTAGAGCCCCAAGAGCGCGATCCCAAAGGCGAAACTGGCCGTCGTGACCACCCCGATGGCGGCATCGGCACCGATAATGCGCCGACGCGATACGGCCCCCACCGCCAGTCCAGACCCTAGCCCCCACAGGCCGGCCCCGACGAAGAAATTAACAGAAAGAGCAGCACAGATTGCGGCGCCGCCAAAGATGGCGTGACTGAGCCCGTGGCCGATATAGCTCATGCCGCGCAGGGTCACATAGACTCCCAATACCCCGCACAGCGCGCCGGCCACCGTACACACCACCAACGCGTGGCGCAGAAACGCGAATTGGAATGGTTCAGCCAACCAATGCAGCATCGCTCCGCCCTCCTACGCCGACCGCAGGCGGCCGCGTGCGCCGATTGACTCGATCGGCGCGCCCCGACGGTCGACCACGAGGGGCAAACCGGCGTGTTCGAGAACGTCCATCGGCGCCCCGTAAGTCTGCTCCAAGACGTCGGGGCGGAGCACGTCTCGCGGTGCACCCATGCCCAAAATTTCGCGATTCAGGCAAACGACCGTGGGGAGGTGGGCGGCGATGCCGTTCAGATCGTGCGTGGTGAGGACGATCGCCAACCCGGAGGCGTGCAGCTCGGCCAAGAGGTGAAGGACCTCGTGGCGGGTGCGCACATCGACTCCCGACGTCGGCTCGTCCAACAGTAGAAGATCCGGTTCGGCGAGCAGGGCCCGGGCCAAGAACACCCGCTGCTGTTGACCTCCCGATAACTGGCGGATGTGACGATCAGCCAGGTCATCGATGCCAAGACGGCCGAGGGCCTCACCAACCGCGCGGCTCTCTTCGGTTGTCGCTCCGGGTCGCCATCGCCTTTGGGGGCGGGCCATGAGCACAGCCTCACGGACCGTGACCGGAAAGTTCCAGTTGATCGTCTCGACCTGTGGAACGTAGGCAAATCGTAGGCCGGGCCGACGTTCGATCGTTCCGCTCGTCGGGTGTAGAACGCCAAGAAGTACCCGCAGAAGTGACGTCTTACCTGATCCTGATGGGCCGACGAGTCCCATGAACGCTCCTCCCTCGATATTCAGATCGATGTCGACCAAGACGGGATCGATATCGTAGGAATACTGGACGTGGCGGAGCCGCACAAGCGGGCCAGTCGGAACGGGCAGCTGAACTTCGGGGCTCATTGTGGGTACCGGGCTTGGTCGGGCGCGACATCGCCGACATCAAGGGCGGCGAGGCGCGTTGCGTTCCCACCAAGACTCGTCACCATCGTCACGAAGTCGAATTTCATCAGTCCAAGATAGGAATGGCCGCTTTCGCCCGGTTTTCCCGGTAGATCGTCATCACGAAGTTTATCGACATACTTCGTGCCCGCCTCCTTCGCTATTTGAGCGAGCACCGGGCTCGGAAACACCTCCGAACCGAACACTGCTCGTACCTTTTCGGCCCGGATCTGAGTGATCAACGAGGCCACCTCTTTGGGCGTCGGATCCTCGAAGCTCGACACCTGAACCGCGCCGATTACTTTCCAACCATAATGGTTGGCGAAGTAGGCGTAGGCGTCATGGTAGGTCAGCAGCTTGCGATCGCCAATGGCGAGGGTCGCCGTGGCCGCTTTCATGGCATCGTCGAGGGCTTCGATCTTGGTCGCGAACGCATCGCCGTTGCGCTTGTAAGTCGCTGCGTTGGCTGGATCAGCACGGCTGAGAACGCTCTCGGCAATACGGGCATAACACGCCGCCATCGGCGGGTTGGTCCAAAGATGGGGGTTTGGCTTTCCGCCATCTTTGGGGAAAGAAAAGTCATAGATGTATTGGTCGGGACTCAGCGTCACTGTGCCCAGCTCCACGATCTGAGCACCTTGCTTCAGGTTGGCGGCGGCCAGTTCCTTCGTGGGGTCTTCGAGCTTCAACCCGTTCACAAAGATGACATCGGCTTGGGCCATCGCTTTGGCCGCAGACGGCTTCGGCTCGAAGGTATGGGAGTCTTGGCCTTCGGGAATTATGCCGGCCACTTCGGCCCGATCACCAGCGACGTTGGCGACGATCGACGTGATGGGCGCGACGGTGGTGAGGACCCGGAGTTTCGTCGCAGCCCTCGGGGCCCGTGACTGTGCGCCTGCGCCCAGCGCGCCCGCAGGACAGCGAAACTCGCGCCCGGGCGGCGCCGTCATGACCGTTGCCGGCGAAGCGTGGCCAGCGGAAACAATCGCGAGGACGGACGGGAGCGCGATCGAACTCATCATACGGCGAGCACCGTTCATCGCCAACACCCTACTGCAACCAGCTCGCAATGCACCGAGGCGGAAAGAACGGTTTCTTCGACCAGCTGATACGTTACGCTGTTCACTATTCGAAAAAGGCGAGGCGGGACGGCTTGCGCGGCACTGGCAGAAGCGTTGGAGGCAGGGAAAGAGAGCTGACGCCTCAGTACGGGCTCCTTCGGGCCGCCACTGGGGTATCGGTACTCGGGGACGGCCTGGCCGCCGGCGCCGTGCCGCTCCTCGCCCACGCCCTCACCAACCACGCCTTTCTCATCGGGATGACCAGGTTTCTTCTGCAAGTTCCCGCGGTCTTCGGGCTATGGATCGGTGCCAATTCTGACCGTCACGACGCCCGCTCGACGATGGTAGTGAGTGACCTCGCCCGCGGAGCCTTACTGTTGGCATTCGGGCTCGCCCTGCTCTTCGCCCACCCCCCGCTGCTCGCGTTGTTCGCCACGGCCTTGGCACTAGGCCTTTTCAACATCGTCTTCTTCACCGCCGCCCAGCAGGCTACGCCCGTCATCCTCCCGAATCACCTCTTGGCCAGAGGAAATGGCCAGATCGAGGCCCTGCGCTCAGCCCTCGGCGAGTTCGTCGGACCGCCGATCGGGGCGAGTCTGTTCGGAGTGAGTCGGTCGGTGCCGTTCCTCGGTGACGCGGCGACCTTTTTCGGGTCGGCCGTCCTCCTCGGGCGACTGAAGCCGATCCCACCTCAGCCGAAACCGAAACGACGTCTTCGCGAGGAGGTGCGCGAGGGTGCCCGTTTCGCCCTTCGGCAGCCCGCGTTGCGAACGACGATCCTCTTTGTCGCGGCCACTGCGTTCTGCCAGTCGATGGTCTTCGCCATCCAGGTGCTCTACTTCAAAGACCTCCTCGGCTACTCCGATGCTCAGTACGGAATCGCCTATGCGGTCGCCGGCATCGGAAACGTGGTTGGGAGTCTTCTCGCCGAGCGCGTCATAGGCCGTTTCGGCGCAGGGGCGTCGCTGTTCGTCGCGGCGCTAATGGCGGCATTGACGTACGCCAGCATTTCGGCCCACCTCGCCGGGTGGCTGGTGATTCTGATTTTTGTGGTGGAAGCAACGTTCCTCGGCTTCGGCCTGGTTGCCAATTTGACCATTCGCCAGCTCAAGACCCCCACGGAGTACCGAGGGCGAGTAAGCGGCTTCGCCCGGACGGTTATCTACAGTTCGTCTGCGATCGGAGCCCTCGCGGGTGGCGCAGTGGCCGACGCCACGACCGTTCGCACTGCTTGCCTCGTGGCTGGACTGCTTGGTGTCGCGGCTGCCCTCGCATTCGCGCCTTCAATCCGTCGAAACCTCTCCAAGGCAAAGCTCGCGACCCCCTTATTGTCTGATGGATGAGTCCCGTTGGGGGCGGGTGGCATAAGCGGCTGACGTGGCCCAGAGCGGCGCCACAGTCGTTCCACAGCGGGAACCCATATCGGCGTGGTCGACTGCACCGGTGGTGAGACACGCTCGGCGGCAATGGCAAAGCGCGCTCGGTGCCATCGTGGCCTTGTCGTTCACCCTGAACAGTTGGGCCGTGACGGCCAGCGGTTGGGGCGCCTCGTACTACGCCGCCGCGGTTCGCAGCATGGGTATGAGTTGGCACAACTTCTTCTTCGCCAGCTTTGACCCGACTGGGTTCGTTTCGGTTGACAAGCCACCGCTCTCGCTGTGGGTACAAGTCGGGTTCACGAAGCTGCTCGGGTATTCGCCGTGGGTCTTGTACGCACCCCAGGTGCTTTCCGGAACGGCCGCTGTCGCGTTGGTAATGGTGGGTTTGCGGCGCTCCGTCGGGCCCGTCGCGGCCTTGGCGGCCGGCGCCGGCTTGGCTCTCACCCCGATCGCCGTGATGGTCAATCGGTCCAACGACACCGACGGCGTCATGATCCTGCTCATGACCGGGGCCGCGGTGGCCGCCTTGGAAGCTGTGCACCGGGGTCGCTTGCGTTGGCTTTTGGTGGCCGCAACGTTGGGAGGGGCGGCCCTCACCGCCAAAATGGCCGCCGCCGCGCCCGTCCTCCCAGGACTGCTTGGCGCCTACCTTTGGTGCGCGCCGAGGCCATGGAAAGTTCGCGCCGCCCACGTGGCGGTCGCCACCACTTTGTTGGCGGGAGTGGGAGTGAGCTGGTTCGCAGTGGTGCAAGCCACGCCCGTCCACTCCCGCCCTTATGTGGGATCGACGCAGCGCAATTCCGTGCGGGAACTGGCGCTCGAGCGCAACGGCGTGAACCAGGTCGAAGGGCAAGGCGGATTCGGAGGCCGAAGCGGGAGGGTAGGGTCAGGCGGCCCCGGTTTCGGAGCACCCGGCGGTTTCGGGCCAGCCGGAGGCGGCCCCGGAGGGCCCGGCCCAGGCGGACGCAACGGCGTCGGACTGTTCGGACAGTTCGGGTTGGGCTTCGCGGGCGGGCCACCGGGCCGCCTCCGCCTTCTCAACCGCGTCATGGGCACCCAGGCCGGCTGGTTGCTGCCCATCGCCATCATCGGCGGCCTCGCGGCATTGTACGCGACTCGGCTGCGGCCGTCACGACGGCTGGCCGCCATAGGCCTGTTCGGGAGCTGGGCGGTGATCGACGGCTACGTCATCTCCATCACCAAAGGCCTCACCCATCCGTACTACTTGGCCGCGTTGGGGCCTCCCCTGGCCGCGCTATTCGGCATCGGGGTTGACGCGTGGTGGGGTTCTTGGCATGGACGCCGCCCCGTTGCACTCCTCGGCCCTCTCGCTCTCGGGCTCACGGGCTTGACTCATTGGACCCTTCTGCGGCGTTTTCCTTGGCGACCCGGACTGGCCTTCGTCAGTTTGGCCGCGCTCTTCGTGGCCGCCGTCCTGACCCTGGCGCTCCCACTTCGGCGGCGGTCTACCCGATGGCGCCGGGCGCCACAATGGGTGACCGCCTTCAGCGTGGCGGCCGTACTCCTGGCCCCCGCCGTGTGGCTGACCGGGAGCATCGCCAACGGCATGAACGCCGCCCTCCCGTATGCCGTGCCCTTTGCCGATCAAGGTGGCGGACCGGCTGAGCAACAGCCCGGCGGCGTCGTGCCCAACGGCGGCTTTCAATTTCCCAACGGTGATCTCGCCGCCTTGGCCCGGCTCTTGAAGTCGCACCGGGCCGAACGCCCCAGGGGCGCCACGACCGATGTGATGGTGCCGAGCGCAGCCGCAGCCGAGGGCCTCATCATCCGTTTTGGGATCGCCGCGGTGCCGGTGGGCGGGTTCGTCGGGTCCGACCCGATCATCTCGACCGAACAGCTGCAAGCCCGGGTGAAGACCAAGGCTGTGCGGTTCTTCCTCCTGCCCACCATCGACTCTGCCGGCGGA
>JANYDT010000050.1 GCA_025359845.1 Acidimicrobiia bacterium | reverse complement strand
GCCGCCGGCGCCGACGCCTATTTGCCCAAACCTTTCGACACCGATGAGCTCCTCGCCAACCTGCGGGCCCTGGTTCGGAGGGCCAACTATGGGTCCGAGGCCACCGCCGAAATGCGGGTTGATGACGTACGCGTCGACGAGGCGGCGCGGCGAGCGTGGAGGGGATCACGTGAACTCGAGTTGACCAAGACCGAGTTCGACCTACTCGCCGTCCTGATACGCAATACCGGCATCGTGATGACTCACACCGCCATCTACGAGGCGGTGTGGCAGTACGACTTCGGACCGGACTCGAAGACCCTCGCCGTATACATGTCGTACTTGCGTCGCAAGCTCGAAAAGCCCGACGAGTCGGCCCTTATCCACACAGTTCGCGGTGTCGGCTACACCTTGCGATCAACCGTATGACTGGCCTTACGACGGTGCCGGGTGGCGAACCAAGGACGCCATGACGCTTCGCTCCCGTCTGGCCGTCACGATGGCCATCCTCGCGGCCGCAGTGACTACTCTCGTGGCCGGCGCGGGCTACCGAGTCACGTCTCAGCGCCTCGACGGCGAGGTGCGGTCATCGCTGGCTTCATTCGTGAGCCGTCTGGCTGATCCCGACGGTCGGGTGGCCTCCGGAAGCTGCGGGGTGGCGAGACCCGGGTTTCGCACTCCGACCACGGGTGATTTGACTCCACCGAAGGGTGATTTGACTCCACCGAAGGGTGATTCGACGTCGGGACCTCCTGATCGGGGCGAGGACCCGAACATCCAGGGCTTGTTGGTGCAGTGTTTGGATCGCACTGGCGCGGTGATCCGTAGCGCCAGCAGTAAAGTTCCGATCGACTCCATCGATATCGCGATTGCGCGCACGGGCTTGCCGCGCTCGCGCGTCCGATTGTCCGGTGACAGCGACGACCGACTGCGGATCGTTAGCCTCGCGGTGCCGTCGATCGGCATGGTGCAAGTGGCCCGAAGTCTCGCCGAAAACGACCGCGTCCTGCATTCGCTCCTTGTGCGCTACGGCTTGCTTGCCGGCTTCGTTACCGCGCTCGCGGCCCTGGCCGGTTGGGGGCTGGCCCGTCGGATCACGCAACCCATGATGGGGCTCACCGCAGCCGCCGAATTGGTGGCCGCGACCGGGCGCCTCGAACTCGAAACTGATGGATTCAGCGGGGCGACAGGGCGGGCCGGGCGGTCGAGCCGAGATGAGACGGGTCGGCTGACCGCCGCGTTCGCGACGATGATCGAGGCCCTGCGCTCGTCTCGTGAACAACAGGCCCGATTGGTGCAAGATGCCGGCCATGAACTGCGAACGCCCCTGACGAGCATGCGGACGAATGTCGCGACCCTTCGTCGGCATCCGGAGTTGACGCAAGATCGACGGGCCGTGATCATCGACGATCTGCACGTCGAGCTTCGAGAGCTGACGACAATGACGAACGAGCTGGTCGATCTGGCCGGCCACAGTGGCGCCGTTGAGGCGTCCGTCGCGTGCGATCTCAGCGAGTTGGCGCGCCGCTCAGTTGAGCGCTGTCGCCGTCGCACGAGTCGCGCCATTTCGGTCACCTCGTTGCCCGCGCCCGTGGTCGTGCCCCAAGGGCTGGTATTGCGGGCGATAGACAACTTGCTGGCCAACGCGACCAAGTTCACACCTAACGATTCCCCGATAGAAGTGACGGTCTCGACCACCGACTCGCACGCCTCACTCGTCGTGCGCGACCACGGCGCGGGAGTGGCCGCCGCGGACATGGAGCGCATCTTTGACCGCTTCTACCGCTCCGATGTCGCCCGATCGTTACCCGGATCAGGGTTAGGTTTGGCCATCGTGCACGACATCGCTATTTCCCAGCGAGGTACCGTATCGGCGACCAACAGCGAAGACGGCGGAGCGATGTTCACCCTTACCCTGCCGCTCGCTCCGGTTTCGGTGGCACCGCCTCCGGTGGGTTTGGCATGAGTGCTTGGTGGTATCTCACCCGTTCGAGTGGCATCGTGGCGATGGTATTGGCCGTGACGGCGCTGTTTTGGGGCCTCATGTTTTCGGCTCGGGCCACCGGCAACCGCCTGCGACCGGCTTGGTGGCTCGATCTGCACAACTGGTTGGGCGGTCTGACGCTCCTGTTCACGGGAGTGCACATACTGGCGAGCTTTGCCGACCACAATTCCGGTATCGGTCTTAAGCAGATCTTCGTAGCCGGACAGGCTTCGTACCAGACGACCGCGATCACCTTTGGTGTCCTCGCCACGTACGCGTTCGCGGCAGTGGTTCTGACGTCTTGGCCGAAGTTGCGATTTCGCCGTAAGACGTGGCGCATGGTCCATCTGCTTTCGCTGCCGGCGGCCGCGCTCGCCGGTATCCACGCCTACCAAGTTGGCAGCGACCAGCAGACCACTCTGTTTCGCTCCCTACTCGTGATCCTGGTCGGCATAGCTGTTTTTCCAGTGGCCCTTCGCCTGCTCGACCTGGCCACCCGGCGCCGCGACAGTTGATCCAACCGCACACAGACGCCGACCGAGCCGTCAGTCGCTCTTACCTGATTCCAACCCGAACCTAATGGTTGTCTCGTGAACGTCTGGCCAAATACAGGCCATGAACATGACTTCCCCCAGCGGCCCGCCCACCTCGTCTTCCATGACCACCGAGGAGCGCCTCGCTCGCCTCGCCGAGCGCAGGGCCGGCAACCCGACCGGCCCCCGGAGCGCCGCGACGAGTGCCAGACCCAGTCCTTCGGATCCGGCGACCTGGAAACGGGCCAAGCGACGACATCCCGCCAAGGGCAGTCGGATCGCCGCTCTCGGGCTGAGCATCGCCGCGACATCGGCGATGAGTTTCGCCTTTGCCAACGCCGACGCCGCCCACGCCGCTTCGCTGAAGAAGTCGGTACTGGCCAAAATTCGCGCCACGACAGTCACCGCGGTGAAGACAACCGCGACCACACCCGCCGCGACCACCCCTGCCGCGACCACACCCGCCCCAACCACACCCGCTGCGACTGCGACCGCCAAGGCTGACGCGACTGCGGGAGGCACCTTCACCGGGGCCGTATCGTCGAACAGGTGGGGACCGGTCCAGGTCAAGATCACCATCGCCGCAGGCCAAATCACCAACGTTAGGGCCATACAGACTCCGGCCAGCAAGCCCAAGAGCGTTCGCATCAATGATCGAGCCGTTCCCATGTTGAAGAGCGAGGCCCTTACCGCCCAGTCCGCTCAGATCAACACGATCTCGGGTGCCACCTACACCTCCGACAGCTACGCCTTGTCCCTGCAGTCAGCCCTCGACGCGGCCAGTGCGGCCGACGTTACGGTGGCTTGAGGCAGATGCACCGTGGCGTCCTGACGCGGAAAACTGGGTCGATGCGAGTCGAGCACGTGATGGGAATGGCCGTGTCTTTCGACGTTCGTGACGATCTCGACCCCGCCGCCATCGACGAGGCGGTGGCGTGGCTTCATCACGTCGATGCGCTCTTCAGCACGTACAAGGACGATTCGATGATCACCCGATTCGGCCGCCGAGAGATCGACGTCGAAGAACTCGATCCACTGGTGCACGAGGTCCTTGACCTGTGTGCGCTGATCGAACTCGACACTGCGGGTGCTTTCGACATCCGTGTGCCCGCGCCGAACGGCACAAACCTCGAGCCTTCGGGGCTCGTGAAGGGCTGGTCGATCGAGCGAGCGGCAGCCATCTTGGAATCTCATGGGGCCACCAATTTCACTATCAACGCCGGTGGTGACATTGCCGTCCGAGGTGAAGTGGCGCCGGGAGAACCGTGGAAGATCGGCATCAGGCATCCAGAGATCGCTGATCGCATGGCCGCGGTGCTGAACGTGGCCGGCCCGATGGCCGTGGCGACATCCGCGCTGTACGAGCGCGGTCGACACATCATCGATCCCCGTACCGGCGCCCCGTCCTCGGGCGTGGCCTCGGTGACCATCGTCGGGCCCGATCTCACCTTCGTTGACGCATATGCCACCGCCGTCTTCGTCATGGGACTCGACGGACTGACCTGGCTCGGTGAAACCCACAGCGACCATGGCGCATTCATCATCACGAACGACCACCGAACCCTCTCGACGCCCCTCTTCGATCACTATCGATCCCGCCAATCCGAAGGAATCTGAAATGCACGAATCCCTGCCTCACGATGAGTTGTTGATGACCCGCCGACGCATGATCGCCGCCCTTGGTGGTGTCGGAGTGGCCCTGGCCACGGCTGGACTCGCGGCCGCAGCCCCATCGGCGAAATCCAAGACGGCAAAGTTGAAGACCACGAAGACCGCCGCGGTGACAACCTTGGCGGCCACTCTGGGGGCAACGACAGCCTGCACGCTCACGCCGGAGGTCACCGAAGGCCCCTATTACATCGACCTGAACAACGTCCGGACCGATATCACCGAGGGCAAGGCGGGAACGCCGCTCACGTTGCGCCTCACGGTGGCCGACGCGACGAGATGCGCTCCGATCAAAGGCGCGGCGGTCGACATTTGGCATTGCGATCCAAGTGGCTCCTATTCAGGGTTCACGGCCCAGAGCGCGGCCGGTAACGGTGCCGGCGCAGGCGCGGGCCTCGGTAACTTGACGCCGCCGGCCGGGGCGCGACCGACGGGTGCCGGGGCAGCCGGCGGTCCCCCTTCGGGCGGTGGTCCTGGCAGTGGTGGTCCCCCTCCTGGCGGTGGTCCTGGCGGTGGTGGCGGCCCGACCGACAAACTCACCTTCCTGCGCGGGACCCAGCTCACCGATGCGAGTGGTGTCGTGGAGTTCAAGACCGTCTATCCGGGGTGGTACCACGGTCGCACCGTGCACATCCACGTCAAGGTTCACGCCGGTGGAAAGCAGGTCCACACCGGCCAGTTGTTCTTCGACGACGCACTTACCGACAAAGCGTTCACCGTCGAGCCCTACAAGTCCAAGGGTGCTCGTGACGTCCGCAACGTCGGCGACGGCATCTACAACCAGGGCGGCGGCAAGGTCAACGAGTTGAAAGTGTCGTCCTCGGGCACCGGTTACCTCGCCTCCATGACGATGGGAGTCAAGCGGGCCTGACGATCGGACCCCCCGGTGGTCCGGGCCGATGGCACCGAGCGCCGACGGGCGAACTGGGCTAGAACACGCTGATGAGCGACACGGGCCCGAGCACATCGATCGACCTGGGCGTGTGCATCGCCTCGAAGATCGACGACATCGACGAGGCCGTGCTGGCCGAGCAACTCGGGTTCTCGCATGTGTGGGTGGCCGACAGCCAGATGATCTGGTCGGATTGTTACGCCGTGATGGCGTTGATCGCTGACCGTACGAGTCGCATACGGATTGGGACCGGCGTGGCCGTGGCCGGCACCCGTCCTGCCGCGGTCACCGCCGCGGCCCACGCCACGATCAATCGCATCGCTCCCGGACGGGTGTTCTGCGGCGTCGGAACGGGCAACACGGCCATGCGCATCATGGGTCACAAGCCGATCGGGCTGGCCGAGTTCGACGATTACCTCCGCACGCTGCGCCTCCTCTTGGATGGGCAGGAGGCCGACGTGCACTGGCGCGGCGCGGTGGCCCCGACCCGCCACCTCATGCCCGACGACGGTTTCGTCGCGTTCAGCCCCCGAATGCCAATGTACGTCTCCGCCTTCGGTCCTAAATCGATGCAGATTGCCGCCCGCCGAGGCGACGGAATCGTGATGTCAATTCCGCCCGTCGTCTCGGCGATGGAAGCGGTTTGGGCCCGGCTCGAGGCCGGAGGCACTCAGATCGACCGATCCCACTATTTCGCGTGCTCGCTCAATACCATCGTCGTGCTCGATGAAGGCGAGGCCCACGACTCGAGCCGAGTGAAGGAGGAGGCGGGCGCCTTTGCCATCGTGGCGCTGCACTATGCCTACGAGCAGTGGCGCCAGTACGGACGCCGTCCGGGACCTCAGTACGGCGAGTTCTGGGCCGACTACGTGGCCATGATCGAAGAGATCCCTGAGGAGCGTCGCCACCTTCGCATCCACGCCGGTCATAATTGTTGGGTCACGCCGGAAGAGGAACGCTTCCTCACCAAAGAGCTGATCGAGGCGACCTGTTTGGTCGGGACGCCCGTCGAAATAGCCGATCGTCTGAAGGCGCTGCACGCCGTCGGGCTCGACCAGATGATGATTCTGCCCCCGTTGGCGGCGAAGGAAAAGGTGTTGCGCGACGTGGCCGAGAAGGTGTTTCCTCGGTTGAAGGCGTGACGGCTTTCGATTGCACTTCGAGCCGTGCGAAACTTGTAGGGCATGAGTGACATCGAGACCGACCGCGTCCAGCAGGCCATCACCGATCTTCTGGCCAAACACGACCCCAAGACTATCGACGACGTCGCCTTTCGCGGGGCCCGCTACGACGCCGGATTGGCGTGGGTGCACTTTCCCGTCGGCTTTGGCGGCCTCGGCGCCCGGCCCGAACTGAATCGTCTGGTGGAGCGCACCCTTCAGAAGGCGGGCGCTGCTCCCGCTGATCCGAGGACGTTCTTTCTCGCACTAGCCGGTCCTACCATCGTGACTCACGGCACCGACGAGCAGAAGCGCCGATTCTTGCGCCCGATGTTTACCGGCGAAGACAAATGGTGCCAGTTGTTCAGCGAGCCCGGCGCGGGATCCGACTTTGCCGGCCTCGCCACCAAGGCCGTTCGAGACGGCGATGAGTGGCTCGTGAACGGACAAAAAGTGTGGAACACGTTGGCCCACCTCGGCGACTGGGGCATGCTCGTGACCCGAACAGACCCCGATGCTCCCAAGCACAAGGGCATGACGTACTTCGCGCTCGACATGCACGCGCCGGGTGTCGAGGTGCGGCCATTACGCCAAATCACCGGCGAGGCCGAATTCAACGAGGTCTACATGACCGATACCCGAATTCCTGACGCGAATCGGATCGGCGCGGTTGGCGAAGGCTGGCGGGTGGCGCTCACGACCTTGATGAACGAGCGCACCGCAATTGGCACCGGCACGGGCGCAGTCCCGCCCAGGGGAGGCCAGGGCAACGTGTTGTTGTCGCTGCTGAAGCAGAAGCCCGAACTGGCCGCCGATCGCGCTATTCGTGACAAGGTCATGAAGCTCTGGATCCGGGCCGAAGTGGGCCGCCTCACCAACTTGCGCGCGGTGGAGGCCTCCAAAGTCGGCAACCCTGGCCCTGAAGGATCGGTGGCCAAGTTGGCTTACGCCGAGCTGAACCAGGCGCTCTGGGAGTGCGCCCTCGACCTCATGGGTATGGACGGACAAGTGGGCTACGACTACACCTTCCGTCGGGCCGCAACCATTGAGGCCGAAGGGACGAGCCGGGGGGCGCAGTATTCATTCCTGCGAGTCCGGGCCAACTCGATCGAGGGTGGCACCAGCGAGATCATGCGCAACATCCTCGGCGAGCAAGTGCTCGGGCTGCCGGGCGAGCCCCGCGTCGACAAAGAAATTGCGTGGTCGAAAGTGCCCCGCAGCTGAACGTGCATCCTGGCCGCTTGGTGCGGCCAGGATGCGCAAGCGGCGGACGGCTGCGTCAGCTGACGACTTCGGACACCTGCATCACCGGGGCAATGTTGGTGTAGTTGGCCACGTCGGCCATGACGTCGGCCGTTCCGGGCAGGCCCATGGCCGCTTGCATGGCATCCATCGACTCCAAGAAGATGTGACAAGCGGCGATATTGGGCCCATTCACACCTTTGTCGATCTCGACCTTTACCGGGTTCCAGGTCTTCTGGACGAGTGGAATGTGCGAGTCGCGGTAGTAGTCGTGATCGAAGGTCGAGCCTTCGGCGGACGGGTATAGAACGCTGATGCGGATCATGGGTTCAACGTTAGCGCGCGAGCTTCACACGAACTTGGGTGGGCGCTTCTCGCGGTGCGAAGCCACGCCCTCGCGTACGTCCGGGCCGCCGAAGCCGAGAAACTCGAGGCCGAGCGAAGCGTCGAAGGCCGGGCCCATTTGGCGATACCAGTTGTTGAGGGCCAGCTTGGTCCAGCGGATGGCCGATTGTGAGCCTTGGCTGAGCTTGCGGGCTACGTCGGTGGCCGTTTCGAGCACCTTGTCGTCGTCAACACATAGTGACACGAGACCTATACGTTCGGCCTCTTCGCCGGTGAGCGGGTCGCAGGTGAGCAGGTAGTACTTGGCTTTGGCCATTCCGCACAGCAATGGCCAACAGATGGCGGCGTGATCGCCGGCCGCCACGCCCAGGCGGGTGTGGCCATCGATGATGCGGGCGGTGCGTCCGACCACCGACACATCGGCCAGAATGCCGACCACGAGTCCGGCGCCGACGGCCGGTCCGTGGATCGCCGACACAATCGGCTTCTCGCAATTGATCACGTTGTAGACAAGATCGCGAGCCTCGCGCATGACCTGAACGCGACCCTCGAAGCTGCCGAGCATGCTCTCAATCAGATCGAAACTTCCGCCGGCCGAGAACGCTTTGCCTTCGCCTCGGATCATCGCTACCCGCACGTCAGGGTCACGGTCGATCACGGGCCAGATGTCGCCCAGGTCGGCGTGCATCTGCGGGCTCACGGAGTTGAGCCCGGGGCTGTCCATCACCACACAGATGATGCCGTCGTCGGGGTATTCGACGCGGAGGGATTCGAATTGCGCGTAACGGTCGCTCATGGCCTCACCCTATCGGCGTCGCCGGGGGAGCCTTACGGACCGGCGAACAGCGCCTCGTTCTTGAGCGTGCGGGTGATGGCCACGACGGACGGGACCTCGCCGGCCACAGCGGTGGCGAACATGAGGCGAGTCGTGGCCTTGCCGTGGCGGGCGATCAGGCCAGGGAGGATGGCCTGAAGGTGCAGTTCGGAGGGCCGATCGGCGTTGTCGCCCAACACTTCCATGCAATCGCTCAGGCACGCGTCGCTGAGCAGAGCCGTTACCCGCTCGAGCGAACCTTTCATGCGCGCCCGGGCGGCCGAGGCGCGAAGTCCGATCACGTTCGGGCGCCCGTCGTCGCCGTCAGGCCCGGCGAGGCGATCGACAGCGGCGCGGGGTTCGGGAGGGAGCCGCTCGATGAGTTCGATCACCTCATCGTCGCTGAGTCGGCGCAGCTCGCGGTCCAGGGCGGCCAGTCGGGTTACGCGTTCCTTCGAAGTGGTCACGGCCGCTCAGGCTAGTGCCCTGACCACATACCTTCGCCTTGTGTCGTCGATCAGCGCGGCGACGCGGTTTGCCACTTTCGGACGGCCACGCCCGCCCAGATCAATTCGACGACACCGAACGGCCATGCCCCCGACAAGAAGCCGTAGAGCGACGACAACACGCAGCCCAAGGCGAACGCGAGGGTGAAGTTGCGGTGGCGTCCTTCGAGGGCGTACATCGTCATCATGAACGTGACGGCGACAACGCCGTAGAGCGTCACCATAGCTTTGGATGTGACCCGAAAACCCTCACGCCCGACACAGGATTTCGCCGTGCAGCACGGCGAACCAGCCATCGGGATGGGCGGCCCAGCGCCGGAAGGCGTCTCCCATCGCACCCAGTTCATCCTGGGTGGCCAACGCTCGGCCGACGGCCTGCTCGGCCAGCGCGGAGGAGGTGATGCGCTCCGCCCACGTGCCGCCCCACCACGCCCGATCGGCTTCGGTGGCGAAACACCAGGCCGACGTCGATGCCGTCACCTCGGTAAAGCCGGCGGCGTGGGCCCACGCCAGAAGGAACCGACCGGCATCGGGCTCGGCGCGGTTGCTTCGGGCCACGCGTCGGTAGAGGTCAAGCCAGGCATCGAGGACGGGATCGGCGGGGTACCAGGTCATAGCTTCGTAGTCGGCGTCGCGCGCTGCGACGATGCCACCGGGGCGACAGAGCCGGCGCATAGCTTCAAGGGCGCCCACCGGATCAACCAGATGTTGCAGGACTTGGTGGGCGTGGACGATGTCGAATTGCGGGCTGGCGTCCTGGGCAAAGACATCGCCCACCCGAAAGGTCAGGTTGGCCATCGGTGTCGCCGCAACATTCGCGACCGCGTC
>JANYDT010000148.1 GCA_025359845.1 Acidimicrobiia bacterium | reverse complement strand
GCGTTCTTGATGGTGACCCGACCGTCAGTGGTGTTGTCACCGCTGTTGTCGCTGTAGGACGCCACGGCGCCATCAGACTTGGTCTCGGTCACGAGGCAGTTGACGCCGGCGCCGATGCTGTTGAAGATACGGGTCTGACGGTCACGTAGGAGGAACGTCTCACGGGGGCCGCCCTTGTCGCAGCTCACGGAGATTTCGTAAGAAGCGATATTGGTCTTGGAGTCACCCGTGACAACCTTCGACACGGCGAGATCACCGGTGAACCGGTTGGTCACGGTGACGGTCTGGCCGGCGCCGGTGAGGGCGGAACGGTAGCCAGCGGCATCAGACACGCCTGGGGCCCCACCGACCGGCAGGCCGGTAGCGGTGCTGGAGCTGTACAGCGTGACGTTGGCGCCACCACTGTTGGTCTCACGGACTTCGCAAACTGAGTTGGCGCCGAGACCCGGGAAATCCCCGAGGCCCACGATCTTCGAAGCGCCGCTCTTGAGCGTGAAGACCGCATTGGCAGCAGTGGCCGGCAGGACGTTCAGCAGGACGGGGTTGGCCGCGACAGCTGCAGCAAAGTCAGCGGTCTGCGCCGGACCCGTGATCGTCGCAGAGTTGCCATGGTTGTAATACTTCGCACCGCTGGGGCCGGTGATGAAGGCTCCGTTACCACCGCCGGGGATGGCAACTTCGCCAACCGCGTAAGTCTCACCGGAGTAGACGCCTGCGATGGTCACAATGAAAGCCGGGGTGGGCGTCGCACAGTTGACGGCGAAGGGATAGAGGAAGCCGGGGCTGCTCTCCTCGTCAGGAGCGGCAGCGGAAACTCCAACCTGCTTCTTGACGGTGATTTGCGGGAAGGTGAGGCCAAGCACCACGGCGGTGCCGACGGTCGGCATGGCCAGGCTGCCATCGGCGGCTACGCCGTTGGCCACGCCTGCGGCAGACGTGAACGCGCTGAGCGTGTAGGTGGCGGCGGCGCCGGTGTTACCGGCCGACGGGGTGAGTGTGCCGCGATCGACGCCACCAATGTTGAGACTAGGCGCAAGGCGGTCGGCGGCGCCGCCGACGGCTCCACCGACGATCGAGACGGTGTATTTGCAAGTCGTACCGGTCGAGGTCGTGCTGGGCGCCTGGATGCCGACAAGCGGCACGGCGTTAGCGGCCTTGTCGACGAGCGGGGCGAACACGATCGACACGGTGTAGGCCGTACCAACGGCCACACCAAGTACATTGAGGCAGGAAACGCTGACGGTGGCGCTGCTCACGTTGGCGGTGGGGGCACCGTTGAGTGAGAGCGACCCAGCGACCTGGGGAACGGTTGTTTGGGCGCTAGCGCCTTGGGTGACGAGCACGCTACTGGCGAGGGCGCCAGCTGCTGCTAGTGCGAGTGCCTTCTGGGCAAATCGCTTCACGAGTCCTCCTGAAACGTAGGGATCTCCTTGTACGGCACCTAGCCTTCCGGGGTGCACGGCCCATCTGCCTAACCCTGTGAGGGGCTGGGCCGGCGGACCGGAGTGACGAACAAGAACTCGAGCGTTTGCCCGATGGCGAAGATCGTAACGGATCAACAGGCCCATGGCAAGCGTTTCGCGCTCATTTCGTCATGAAACCACAACATTTGAGCGGAGGCCGTCATGATCGCAGCCGTTCAAACCGCTCCGGCGATGGTGCGCTCCGGGCGCGCCAGTATGGCCAAGAGGGGTGGAAAGGCCACGGCAACGGCGGCGCAGGCACCCACGAGTATGCGGACACCGGGGCTCGGGTGCGAGACGACGAAGTGCAGCCCGGTCGAGACCAGAAGGCCAATGGCGACGGCAACCATGGCCCATAACCAGCGGCCGAAGGCCTCGACCAACGCCACCGCGAGGCCGGCGATGGCCAATACCCCGTGGGCCAACAGGAGGGTGGCCACGATCCGTCGGTCCGGCTCATCCCGCACGATGACCCATGTCATCACTGCCCCCGAGGCGAGGGCGGCTGCGGTTACGAGCCGCAGAAGGGCTCCAACCAGCAAGAACAGTGCCACTTTGGCGGCCTGATGGCTCCTGGTTGAGCCCGCCGAAACCGTCGAATCGGCGAGCGCCGGGGGCAGGACCTCCCAAAGCCCTGTCATGTGAAATCCGGCCCACAGACTTCCCACGAGAGACGGCACGACCGTGAGGGCGGGGAGCACGCCACTCGCATGCCACGCGAATTTCGGCTCGACAACCAACAACAGGCCCATCCCAGCCCCGATGGCGGCGGCCGGGGCAGACCTCAGCCACGGCGCTGGCAGTCGCGCCGACGGAGGGAACGACCGCAGGGCCATGGCTGCGCCACCCAACGCTCCCCCCGTGGCCAAACCGACGATGGTCCACGCGCCCAGACCTCTGCCAAGCAGCGCCGCGCCGATGACGAGGGCGATCCCGAACGTGAGGCCCCACCCTCGTCGGGCCACCACGAATCCGGCGGTCCAAACGATGAAGAGAGCGCTGGCCAACGCTCCGCCGGGCGTAGCCAATCCGGCCAGCACCAAGAGCCCGAAAGGTATGAGAACCTCCCGCGCACCGTTGCGCAACCGCCCGAGCCCATCAAGACCGGCGAGATAGCGACGCCTAAGCGCCCATTGGAACCCGAGGCTCGTCGGTAACGCGATTCTCCACGCGCTGTCGACGCGAGTCACCCCGAGGTCATTGGCGAGGTGCGAAACCCAGAAACCGATGAACAGCACGCCGATGACGAAACCGACATCGCCCAATGCCAGTGAGCGTTCCGAGGAACCGGTGGCGCGTCGGCGGCTGCTTTCGTGCGGACTGTCGGCCCCGGTCAAGGTCTCGTGCCCAGCTTCTAGAGCCTCTGAGGCCGGGAGCCCCAGCCACGCCTCGAGCACCACAGCTGCTTCGAGACCGTCTTGCGGGGCCCGCCCCAGCCGTTCTACGACGATCGAGCGGTAGGACTTCACCGATCTAACTCGCGGAGTCGTGCCGCCCAGTCGGTCGAGGTGCTGTCGTGGCGTTCGAGCGCGGCCTGAGCGCGGGCCAAGTCGTCAACGGTTACCTCGCCGAGCGCCGGCTCGTCGGGTAGCTCGGGCACCTCGACCCGACACCCCGACAACTCCGACAGCAGCGCGGCATAGTTGGCCAGACAAGCCGATTGGCCGAAGTGGCGCGCTGCTCTGGCGTGACCCCTCCGGCCCAGAAGTCGAGCCAAGCTCGGGTCACACAGCAGGGTCACCACCCCTGCGGCCAAGGCCGACACGTCGCCTGGAGGGGCCGTGAATCCGCATCCGACGACCGCTTCGCGGACCCCGCCAACTGCGGTCGCAACGACCGGCCGGGCACAGGCCATCGCTTCGAGAACCGAGATCGGGAACCCCTCGCTGATGCTGGTGAGCAAAGAAACATCGGCTTGCTCGAGTTCGCGATAAGGGTCCGCGGTTTCGCCGGCGAAGACGAAACGGTCGCCTAATTCGAGTTCTCGATGCAGCGCCCGACACTCGCGCTCATAATTTTCCTGCCCGACAGGGACCGGCCCAAAATGCCGGAAGCGGGCGTGGGGCACTTCGCGGAGCACCGCTTCGGCCGTCCGCAACATCGTCTTTATGTCTTTTAACCCATCGAGGCGTCCGATTGAAACCACCGTCGGCGGTTGACGGGCCGGGGGCTCGGTGACCTGGATCGGCACGAGCACACCGTTATATATAGGACGGATCCGCTCGGTCTCGACCCCGAGCGCTGTCTCCCAAGCGGCGTTGGCGTGGGTTACGGGTGCAACGACGTCGGCATTCGCGTAGGCCAAACGGGCCAGCCCGCGGGCCAACCGGGTGGACATCCACCGAGAGCTCGCCGGCGCGTCGGAACGGATGGCGGCCAGATAGGCCTCCCGGACATACACCCCGTGCTCCGTAAGCACGAGCGGCGTACCGTGTATCGCTCTGTGCACTACGCCCGGTATCGCGGCCCATCCGGCCGCGGTTACCAAGAGCACGTGAGGCGCGTGGTCGCCCGTTGGCGTGGGCGTAGCGGCCGTTCGGGCTATCCAATAAAGGGTTCGGTACAACTCACCGGTGTCGACGAAATCGAGATCAGGGTTGCGACCACCTTCGGCGTCGGGCTCTTCGAGCACGGTCCGCAGTCGCTCTACAAATAGGGCCCACCCGGTTCGAGACCGAAAGATCGCCTTGACCCGGCCAGGATTCTGGCGGCACCAAACTAGTGCGTGAACGAGCGCGCAGTCCCGGCCAAGCGGCCCGGGTGACCACCGCAGTAGGCCGTCGAGCAAGGTGGCGGCCAAGTCGAACCGATCCCGACGGCGAGGTACCTGCCACGGATGCAACACCTCGGACCACAAATCGATGTGGCCGGCCAGGCGAACGTTGTCGGGAAACTCGAAAAGCGATTCGCGCAGTACCCCGCCGGCGGTGACGGGTAGTACACGCCAGTCGACATCGGCGAGACCTCGAACGAGAATGTCACACCACGTCGATACTCCGCCGACGATGAATGGGTACGTACCTTCGGTGACGAGCAATGCCCGGGGCCCAGAAGTTGGTGCCGAGACGACGCGACGGATTGATCGAGAACCACCGCGCATCGTCTCATCGTAGCGTTCGTGTCAGGCTCGTCGGCTTCGGACCGCTCAGACACGCCCGACGGCATCAAACGAGGCGGTGAGTGCCTTGACCACACACCCCTGTCTCGTCGGCCGGATGACGCCGCTGCCGGCGTCCTCGTCATCGCGTTTGGCACGGCAAGCGCTTCTTCCTGCGTCCTTGGCCGCGGCGCCCCCGACTCGACGACACAGGCGAAGGGATATGGTCAAGGCACTAGCTGAATGAATTTGGCGCCCCTATCCGAAGAAGGACCACCAGGTAGGGAAGAGCGGGGCCGTTGTTGGAGTTGTCCTCGGCGCGACAGTGGTCGAAGGAGACGTCGGTGTAGTGGACGGCGGCCGGGTCGTGGACGGAGTCGAAACCGCACGGGTTGTTGTCGTCGTCAATGTTGGCGTAGTCGACGATGTCGTCGTGCTCGTCGAGAAGGACCACCACGAGCTGAACCGGGGTCGTGTCGTGCTCGGCACCGTCGTTGTCTGCGTTGTCGGCGGTCGTGTCGTGACCGGGACCGTCGTGACCGGGACCGTCGTGACCGGGACCGTCGTGACCGGGACCGTCGTTGTCTGCGTTGTCGGCGGTCGTGTCGTGAC
>JANYDT010000173.1 GCA_025359845.1 Acidimicrobiia bacterium | reverse complement strand
GCCACCTACCTCAAGCTCGGCACGACATCGATAGTGCTGTCGATGATCGAGGACGGGGTGTTCGAGGGCCGGAGCTTCGCGCTGGCGCACGCGGTCGAGGCCATTCGCGAGGTGAGCTACGACCCGACCCTCACGCGCCGCATCGAGATGGCCGACGGGCGTTGGCTCAGCGCTATGGACATCCAGTGGGAATATCTCACGTTGGCCAAAAAGTACGCCGAAGAGCACAGCCTCGAAAGCGTGGGCGAGGAAGTCGGCCGGGACGTCTTACGGCGCTGGGAGGACGTTTTGACAGGCCTCGAGCGCGACCCGATGAGCGTCGCGAACGTCGTCGACTGGGCGGCCAAGCTGCGATTGTACGAAGCCTTTCGCGAGCGCCACGGCATCGGATGGAATGATGCCCGCCTACGGGTAATGGACCTCCAATATCACGAGGTTCGACCCGAGAAATCGTTGGCCGTTCGAGTCGGGCTGGAGCGCCTGCTCGACGATGAGGCGGTCGAGCGGGCCGTGACCGATCCGCCCCTCGATACGCGGGCGTACTTTCGGGGAATGTGCCTTAAGAAGTTCGCCCAGGCCATCGCAGCCGCCAACTGGGATTCGATCGTCTTCGATCTGGGCACTGATCCGCTGCGCCGCGTGCCGATGATGGAACCATTGCGCGGAACGGCTGCGCACGTGGCTACATTGCTGGAAGAGTGTGCAACACCAGCTGAGCTGTTGGCTCGGCTCGGGGCATAACAGGAGGTTCCACCCATGACCGAACGAGAGCAGATCCGCAAACAAACAAGGGACCGCGAGTCCGACGAGACTGCGGCGCCCGACGCCAAGCAGGCCGAAAAACAAGGGGAGAAGCTCAAAGCCGATATCGACGACCTGCTCGACGAAATCGATGGGGTCCTCGAGGTGAACGCCGAGGAGTTCGTGAAGAGCTACGTGCAAAAAGGCGGCGAGTAAGCGCGACGGAGCGGCGGGCGAAGGGCTAGCCTGCGCCGCCGTGACTCTGCCCATCTTTTCGTCCGGAGACGATCCCGGTGCCAGCTTTCAGGAGCTGCTCCGTCGTTCTGGCCTTGATTCGAACGCCATCTCCCATGGAGCGAATTCCAACGAGCGCGGGTTGATCGAGCACGTTCACGCCACGACGATCGTGTCACTGCGCTACTCCGACGGCGTGGTCATGGCCGGCGATCGAAGGGCCACGGCCGGCGTCACGATCGCCAATCGGGCGATGCAGAAAGTGTTCCCGGCTGATCGATACTCCGGCGTCTCGATTTCGGGCTCGGCCGGAGCCGCCTCAGAGATGGTGAAGCTTTTCCAACTCGAACTGGAGCACTACGAGAAGGTCGAAGGGTCCCCGCTCTCCCTCGAGGGCAAAGCCAATCGGCTCTCCGGCATGGTCCGATCCAACCTACCCATGGTGATCCAGATGGGCATGGTGGTGATCCCCATTTTCGCTGGTTATGACCTTCGGCGCCGAGTTGGTCGCATCTTCGATTTCGATATCACCGGTGGCCGGTACGAGGAGAAGAACCACACGGCGAACGGCTCGGGGGGAAGATACGCCAACAGTGTCATCAAGCTCCGCTGGCGCGAAGGCCTTGATCGGGCCGCCGCCATCGACATCGCGATCGAGGCATTGTTCGAAGCGGCCGATCAAGATGCGGCCACCGGCGGTCCTGATTCGATCCGCGGCATCTACCCGCAGGTTGCCACCATTGCCTCGGACGGTTACGCCGAGTCCGACGAACACGAAGTGGCACAACGATTTGCGTTGCTCGTCGATCGGCTCCGCCAGGCCGGCGGATTGCCCGGTGCCGTCAACGATGGCGGAAGAATTCTCACCCAGGAGGTGGCGCCGTCATGAGCATGCCGTATTACGTTCCGGCTGAACAGTGGATGAAAGACAAGGCCGACTACGCCCGCAAGGGCATCGCTCGGGGACGGGCGATGGTCGGTCTCACGTTCGCCGATGGCGTGTTGCTCGTGGCCGAAAACCACTCGCGCACCCTTCACAAAGTGAGTGAGATCTACGACCGTATCGCCTTTGCCGGAGTCGGCAAGTACAACGAGTTCGATCAGCTCCGTATCGCCGGTATCCGTTCGGCCGATATCCGGGGGTACAGCTTTTCGCGCGAAGACGTCGACGCCCGCAGCCTGGCCAACGGTTATGCCCAGATGCTCGGCCACGTGTTCACCCACGACGCCAAGCCAATGGAGGTCGAGATTCTGGTGGCCGAGATCGGAGCGTCCAACGATCCTGACGATGACCGCCTCTTCCACATCCTGTATGACGGCACAGTGATGGACGAAGAAAATTTCAGCGTCCTGGGGGGAGACGCCGACGCCATTGGCACCCGTATGAAAGAAAAGTACGTCGCCAGTTCGACCCGAGCCGATGCCCTGAAGATCGCAATGGGAGCCCTTTCGGGGCCCGACCGCACCCTCGCCCTGAAAGAACTGGAAGTGGCGGAGTTACATCGAGGCAACGGGCGCCGAGCGTTTCGTCGCATCGAGGGCGACGAACTGGCCGCCCTCCTGGCCTAGGCGGGCCGTAGTGGGTGGCGGCTCGGTCCTCACGGAATTGAGTGAGCGGCGCTCGTTGTAACCCGTATCCTTCCCTTCGACATGCTCCGACTCGTTCTTCCGAAAGGCTCGCTCGAGCGAGCGACCCTCGACCTGTTTGATGCGGCTGACCTTCCGGTTCTGCGCCGCGCCGCGGTTCAGTACTTAGCCCAGATCAACGATCCTCGCATTACCGATGTGCGGATCCTTCGGCCCCAGGAGATCCCCACCTATTTGGCCGAAGGCCTGTTCGACCTGGGCATCACCGGGCGAGACTGGATCGAAGAGACCGAAAGCGATGTCGTCTCGCTCGGCGAGTTGCGCTACTCCAAGGCGACCAATCGGCCCATCCGTTTGGTGATTGCCGTGGCCGGCGATTCGCCCTATCAACGCGCCGCGGATCTGCCCGACGGCGTCCGCATCTCCACCGAGTACTTGAGCTTGACCAGGCGCTACTTCGATTCGCTCGGCATTCGTGCTGAGGTTCGTCTTTCGTACGGCGCGACCGAAGCCAAGATTCCTGACATTGCCGACGCCGTCGTCGAAATCACCGAAACCGGATCGGCGCTGCGGGCCGCCGGCCTGCGAATCGTCGACACCATCCTCACCAGCTACACCGAGTTGGTAGCCAACCGCGCCGCCTACGAAGATCCGGCCAAACGCCACGCCATGGACCAGATCCACACCCTCCTCGCGGGCACCCTCGAGGCCCGGGGACAAGTCCTCCTAAAACTGAATGTCTCCACCGACGACTTGGACGCCGTCATTGCGTTGGTGCCCGCCGAAAAATCGCCGACCGTGTCGCAATTGTTCGGTGGCGCAGGCTATGCCGTCGAGACTGTGGTCGCCAAGGCCCAGATCAACACCCTCATTCCGGCGCTGAAAGATGCCGGAGCGACGGGGATCCTGGAGATTCCAATATCCAAGATCGTTCACTGATGTACTCGCCGCGAGAGGGCCGGGTCAGTGCATTCGATGAAGCCGTCGGGCTCGGGACGGTAACCGACGCGCAGGGTGAGACCTACGAGTTTCATTGCACGCAAATCGTTGACGGGACCCGCGCCATCGCCGCCGGCACGCCCGTGACCTATCGAGTTGTGGCCGGACACCGGGGCCGGTGGGAGGCCAGTTCGTTGCGGTCCGAAAGTTGGGTTTGCCCGGTGTGCGCCACCGTGAATGAGGGTTCCCCCAGATCGTTCGAAATTTGCCGGCGATGCCGATGGGAGGACGACCCCTCGCAGTACGCCGATGCGGCCCTGGCGGGAGGGGCCAACCGCGATTCACTGGGAGCCGCCCGTACCGCCTGGAACACACCGCCAGCGCCAAACCCCTGGGGCTCGTAGCCGGCCCTTGGTCGGGCGGACCCTTAGGGCCGTTTAGGGCGCAGCCTGCTTCATCTGCACGAAGGCCATCTGTAGGCTTTGAAGGGCCTCGATGAGCGTCGACTCCTCGGGGCCGAGGCGACCCTTCAAAACGTTGATCACCGCGCTGAACGCGTCGATGGCCACCGCGGCCTCAGCCAAGTTCGGAGGGTCTTGAGAGAGGTGGACAGCCGCCAACTGGAACAGCCCCATGCAGTGATTGCCAACGATGGCGGCCGCCGGGGTGCGGGCGATCTCGGCTTGCACGGCGGCCATCTCGGCGGCCAACTCGGCCTCGGTTGGCTCCCCCGCCAGGCGGGCCGCGCCCGGCCCCTCACCTCGCGTGCTCCCGTCGGGGGGCGTCCCGACAAGAGAGGGGCGGGTCGGTCGAACCGGTCGTTCGCCATCGGGCGTCCAAAGTGAACTCACGACGCCCACCGTAGTATCGAGTAATGGCGCGTCTCGCAACCCGCTATGCTTTCTTGCACAACTCGGTAAAGCGGGTCGACTCGTCGGTCCCACCTCGCCACCTCTGGTGCGTCGAGGTCCCTCGCCACTCGGCGCCTTCGGGCAACGGGTCGTGGTGCTTTTCCGTGCCCGTCCTGTAGTCGCCCCACTTGGAGGAGTGATGCCGAATCGCCGCTAGCCCGCCGTCCAACGAACCCCGTATCAACGATCGTATTCGGGCCCGTGAGGTCCGACTCATCGGATCCGACGGATCACAGCTCGGGATCAAACCCTTGCCAGAAGCTTTGTCGCTGGCCAGAGAAGCGGAACTCGACCTGGTCGAGATCGCTCCGCAGGCCAATCCACCCGTCTGCAAGATTCTCGACTACGGGAAGTATCGTTATGAACTCGCCCAGCGGGAGAAAGAGTCTCGCAAGAAGTCGACCAACGTCGTAATCAAGGAAATGAAGTATCGCCCCAAGATCGGAGGCGGTGACTTCGATACCAAGACGCGTAAGGTCGGTGAGTTCTTGGCTGACGGGCACAAAGTCAAGGTCACGATAATGTTTCGAGGGCGTGAAGTAGCTCACCCCGAGCTGGGAATGAAGATTCTCGAGCGCATCGCTGAAACCTGTGGTCCATCCGCAAAGGTCGAGGCGACGCCGAAACTCGACGGACGCAACATGGTGATGGTCCTCGCGCCCGATAAGAAGTTGGTGCCTATCAAAGCCGCGAGACACGACCCATCTCCAGATGATCCGGCCGTTCACCCGCCGTCCAGCGCCGATTCGACGCCGGCTCCGCAGGCTCCGGCTCCATTGCCCGCTCCTCCAGCGGCGGCTCCTCAGCCTTCGTTGCCAACGCCGGCGGCGGCCGTTGCCACAGTGACCGAAGGGGCGCTTGCGCCACCGGCTCAAGCTTCCTGAAGCACCCATTTTCCGTCTGACCCCCAAACCGGTGGCCCCCACCGCCGATTCGTAGGAGATATTTCATGCCAAAGATGAAGACCAACCGCACGGCCAAGAAACGATTTCGGGTAACCGGAAGTGGCAAGATCATGCGCCAGCGCGCCTTTCGCCATCACAAGATGGAACACAAGGCTTCAACGCGGGCTCGTCGCCTCGCCAATGACCACGTTCTCGCCCCCGGCGATGCGGCGCAGGTCAAAAAGATGCTGGGACTGTAGGTACACGGTGGCAAGGGTGAAGCGTGGAGTCCACGCCAAGAAGCATCACAAAGCCGTTCTCGAGCTCGCCAAGGGCTACTCAGGCAATAAGAGCCGAACCTTCCGATCGGCCAACGAGCAGGTCATGC
>JANYDT010000120.1 GCA_025359845.1 Acidimicrobiia bacterium | reverse complement strand
AAAGAGATTTGAGGATGGCTGTCCCTAGTACGAGAGGACCGGGACGGACGTAGCTCTCGTGTGCCAGTTGTCCCGCCAGGGGCACGGCTGGTTTGCGACCTACGGAACGGATAAGCGCTGAAAGCATATAAGTGCGAAGCCGGTTCCAAGATGAGATCTCTCACAGAGTTAATCTGGTAAGGCCCGTGGCAGACCACCACGTTGATAGGCCGGATGTGTAAGCACCGTGAGGTGTTGAGCTGACCGGTACTAATCGGCCGAGGGCTTGGTTCTACAATGCTTGTGCTCGCTATGGAGTTGTCAGGGGTTCACCCTTCGACATACTGGGTCCTCCTTGGGGGTCCAGGTCTAAAGTTTTCGGTGGCCTTAGCGACAGAGTCACACCCGTTCCCATTCCGAACACGGAAGTTAAGCCTGTCTGCGCCGATGGTACTTGGAGGGATTCCTCCTGGGAGAGTAGGACGCCGCCGGATTTCTTTCATCGCCCCGCAGCCATAGGCGCGGGGCGATGGTCTTTTCCACGAACTGCGCCGCCGGCGCAGTCGTTGATCTTTCGCAAACTGTCTACTGCCAGCGCGCCAACTGTGGCGCGTTCGCGCCTGGAGGTCGCTACCCTTGCCAATCGTGCCCCGTCCAACTGATCGTCGCCCGTCTTCGTCCGGAAAGCCCTGGCCCCCACGTCCGTCGGGAGGCGGCGGTGAGTCACGCGCCTCTGGAGGTGGTTCCGCGAGTGGTGGTCGAGCCGGGAGCGGCCGCGGAGGCCCCCCCTATTCGACTCCCAGGCCCGATCGATTCAGGTCAGGTGCCGGCGCGGGTAGCGGAGCGTCAGGAGAACAAGGATGGGCCACCCGTGGCCGAAGCAGCGGCCCACCGGGGGCGGAGCGGTCGTGGCCGCGCCACGGCGATGGGGGGCGGGGCGATTCGCCGCGAGGCGCACGGTTCGACGGACCATCGTCTCGTGGTCCTGGCGGCGGCTTCGCAGGGCGCGGGCCGGGCGGTCAAGGGGAGGGTAATCGGGGAGGCTCGAACGGAGGCTATTCCGGACGGCCAGGGGGTGGTTACGGGGGTCGCTCCTCGGCCCCCGTCGGTGGTTCGGGCTGGCAGGGTCGTGCTCGTTCCGAGGATCCTCGCGGCGCTAGGACAGAGCGATCGGAGGGCGGTTATCGGGGCTCGGCTTCGCGCCCTGACTCGACGCGCCCTGATTCGCCGCGGACTGACTCGTCCCGTCGTGAATTCGGGGAACGGCCGGGTTCGGCTGAGCGGCCGAGTCGATACGCTGGCGCGCCTGACGGCGGGCCGGCGCGTGGTCGGGGTGGCTATGCACCGGGCGGCTACGCACCGCGCGGCTACTCGCCGGGCGGTGACCGTCCTCATAGCGAATCTCAGGGGGGTGGGGCGGCGGGCCCAGGTTACGGGCGCAGCGCTCGAGAATTCGCCCAACGTGACCGGGCCGGTCGCGGTCCAGATGACTGGTCGCCCCGACCCAAGCGGTCCGACGACTCTGGAAACGGGCGATTCTCCTCTCCGAGGGGTTGGGAGCCTCGCGAAGGGGGTCGAGGGGCTCGTCCGGCGGACTCGGATCGCCCGACTCACGGCGAAAACCACGCTCGCTGGGAGCAAGCCCCGGCCAAGTTCGACGACCAGGGCGGCCGCGAGCCTCGTTCCCCTCTCGGCGACGATTCGTCGCCGTCGTCGTCGCAAGGCGGACAGTTGGAGCGTCCAGAAAGGGGCTCATCTTTCGACGGCCCTGATAGAGATCGGCCCCGCCCGCGACTCTCAGAGTGGCGCAGCGGCCCGTCCCCGCGACCTGGCAATCGCGACGGCCGCGGTTACGATGATCGTTCCCGCCGAGACGGTGCCAGGCCCGATGACCGGGCCGATCGACCGAGCTATCGCCCAAGCGCGGGAGGTCCCCCGCGGGGGACCGTTTCCGGGCGCGGCGGTCAGTTCCGCTCCGGATCCCCGGGCGTCGGGCGCCCAGGCGATCGGGGCCGACCGGCGTCGGAACGGTTCCCGAAACTGCACGAACGTCCATTGCGGCCCAATCGGATCGCGCCAGAAGATCAACCCAAGACTCAGGTTCGCCAAGAGGCCTGGGAGGCCGCCGACTGGGAGCGAGTCGCCGAGGCGACGCCTGAGACTTCGCTCGAGTCGACAGTTGACGATTCGTCTCGGTTCTCGCCGGAATCTTCGTCAGAACTGCGCCGAGCGCCAGACCCCATTTCGAAAGAGCTGCGCGAGACCTTGGGTGCGCGCCGCGGGGCGAGGTTGGAACACATCCTGATGGAGGCTTCCGGCGCTTATGAACGTCAGCGTTACGCTGACTCACTCCGAATGTTGCGGCCGCTCCTCGAAGAAAGCCCTGATGTCGCGGCGGGAGCGGAACTGGCTGGGTTGTGCTCATACCGCCAAGGGCGATGGGCGGACGGGGTGCGGTTCTTGGAGCGGTTCACAGGGCTCACGGGCTCCGTCGAGCAAAATCCGGTTCTGGCCGACTGCCATAGGGCGCTTGGGCATCACAGCCGGGTGGCCGAACTGTGGACCGAGCTGGCTGAGTCTTCGCCGAGCGCAACCCTGGTTGCCGAGGGTCGCATTGTGATGGCCGGGAGTCTCGCCGATGAGGGCAAGGTGCAAGACGCGATTCGTCTGCTTCAAAAGTCGGCCACCGCCCTCAAAAAGCCCAAGTCCCATCATCTCCGCCTCTGGTACGCGTTGGCTGACCTTTATGAACGAGCCGGCGAGTTACCGCGGGCGCGAGAACTGTTCACCAGAATCGTGACCCACGAGCCCGGGTTCAGCGACGCTCGCGAACGCGTGCGTGCGCTGCTGTAGGCCCGCACCGACCTACGTTCGAAAACTGTCACACGCGTCCTGTACGCTCGGGCCACTTCCTCCAAACTTGGCCTCTTTAGGTCCTTCGTGTCTTTTCCAGTTCTCACGAAGGAGGGTCAGCATGACCCGATCGCAAACAGTCGCTTCGAAGCGATCTTCGGCGGCGACGCCGAAGCCCGTCTCATTGAGTGTCGTACGAACACATGCGGCGCACCGCAACATCGCAATTCTCGTAAACCGTCTCGCTCGTCCCGCTGAAGAACGGATCCTGCCTTCGGGCGACCGGGTGGCGACACTCGAAGTGACAGTCGAGGGAACGAACGGTCAGCGTTCAGAGACGGTGCCGGTGAGCTGGTTCAATCCTTCGACCGACATAGTCGAGTTGGCCGCTGGGACCGAACTTGTCGTCGTCGGAAGCGTCCGTCGTAGGTTCTTTCGGTCCGGCGGGTCCACGCAAAGCCGCACCGACCTGACTGCCGTACACGTCCTGGCCCTCAGCCGTCGGACGGCCGTAAGGCGGGTGATCGATGCCGTGGCAATTGAGCTTGCGCAGTAGTGACGGCGCCGAGCGAGCGCGCTATGCGACCGTGACTTGCTTGTCGAGGTAGACGTCTTGGATCGCGTTGAGCAACGCAATCCCGTCGGTCTTGGGGCGCTGGAAAGCCTTGCGTCCCGCAATCAGCCCGGTTCCCCCTGCTCTCTTGTTGATCACTGCGGTGCGGACGGCCTCGGCCAAATCGCTTTCGCCGGCCGACGCGCCGCCGGAGTTGATAAGCCCGGCTCGGCCCATATAACAGTTTGCCACCTGCCATCGAGTGAGATCTATAGGGTGATCGGTCGTAAGATCGCTATACACGAGTTTGTCGGTCTTGCCGAACTTCAACGCGTTGTATCCACCGTTATTTTCGGGGAGCTTCTGCTTTATGATGTCCGCTCCGATGGTCACTCCGAGATGGTTGGCCTGGCCGGTGAGGTCAGCCGACGCTTCGTAATTCACACCGTCAACGGTGAAGGCCGGGTTGCGCACGTAGCACCAAAGTACGCAAAACAGTCCCAACCGATGAGCTTCTTCGAAGGCGGCGCTGACTTCATGCAGCTGACGGGTCGACTCGGGCGATCCCCAATAGATTGTGGCGCCGACCGCTACCGCTCCGAGGTCGGCGGCTTGCCGAACGCTCCCAAACATCACCTGGTCCGCCTTATTCGGATATGAAAGGAGTTCGTTGTGGTTCACCTTCACGATGAACGGGATTCGATGCGCATAACGGCGGGCCACCATTCCCAGCACCCCAAAAGTCGTGGCGACGGCCGAGCACCCCCCGTCGATAGCCAATTCGATGATCGAACTCGGGTCGAACATGGTTGGGTTCTTCGCGAAACTCGCCGCCGCTGAATGCTCGATGCCCTGGTCGACGGGAAGGATGGAGGTGTATCCAGTCCCGGCCAGGCGACCATGGTGAAACATCGACGCGATGTTGCGCAAGACCGAGATTGGGCGGTCGGTGTCGCGGAGAACCCGATCGATGAAGTCCGGTCCGGGCAGGTGCAGCTGGTCGGCCGAAATCGTCGAACATTTGTGGTCGAGGAGGCGACTGGCCTGGTCGCCGAGAAGGGCGGCGTAGTCGAGCGACGTCATGGCAATCCTTGTCGTGGTTTGAAGGTCGAGTTCGGTGCTGACGTGGCCTGTGGACTTGGGCCGACGTCGGCGCTCTTGGGTGGTGTCAAACGCAACCGCATTGACCACCACTAGTTTAAGTCGGTCCCTACAGCACCTCGCAATTGTCAGGGCTCGAGGGGCCGAAACACCATCCCGGAGCGCGGTTTCGGCCAGAAGAAGGTGGTCTTTGCCGGCATCCGAGCCCGCGTTTCGGCCACTGCGCGAATCTGGGCGACGCTGGCCGGACGCAACAGCAGCCCAAAATCTGTCGAAGCTGACCCTTGGGCACGAGTGCGCGCCGCGGCGGCCACCGTCGCCACGGAATGGTGGAAGCGCACACCGTGAACCGGGGTCGGCTGGAGCGCTTCCAACGCGATCCGTACGCGCTGGCTGTCCAAGGTCACGTCGGTACCGAAGACTCCAGCGCTCGGACGCAGCAGCCGCACGGAACTACCCGACAGGCACGCCAAGGCCTGGTTTCCCTCCAGCATGGCCACCGTCGCCACGTCGTCGGTGGAGTCAATCTCGACCTCTTCACCAGCGTCGAACCAGGGTTCGAGGGCGGCGATTGCATCGCAGTCAGGGTCCGTGGTCACGATGCGATGAATCGGTCGCACCTCGAGTTCGTCGGCGGCCAATTCAACGAGATAGCACAACAGCGCATCGGCGCCGGGATGGGAGGCTTCGTGTTGATAGGCCAGCGCCGTCTCGAACCGGTGGTGGCCGTCGGCGATAACCACGGGCGCCGTCGCCACGTATTCGGTGATCGCCGTCAATCGCGCCGGGTCGCGCAAGGCCCACAACTCATGGAGCACACCGTCCCCATCGGTGGCCGAAGCGTCGGGCTGGCCGTCGGGCCGATACGTTGAGGCCAGGCCCTCGGCCATGGACAGCCCCCAGATCGGCGACGTATTGACGCCGGTGGCGCGCAGAAGCGTTAGACGATCGGCCTTGTCTTTACTCGTCGTCTCCTCATGAGGAAGGATCGTGCCGGTTCCTGGTTCTTCGAGGGTCAGCGCTCCGAGCACGCCCGTGGTGCGCCGCATTCGCCCGTGCGAGTCGATGGCGGTCATCCGATAAATCGAGAACGTTGGGGTTGCATCCAGGCGAATGGTGCCGCCGCTGCGCCACGCTCGCAACAACTCCGCCGCTTCTTGGTAACCATCCACAGGGCCGGTGACGTCTCTGCGGGGAAAGTCGATCCGCACGGCGTTCGCGGGATGTCGTTCGATCAAGGCTTGGCGCCCCGCGTCGTCGATCACGTCATACGGCGGGGCGACCAGGTCATCGAGATTGGGACGGGCGTATCGCAGCGCACGAAACGGAGTGAACCGGGGCATCCCATCTGCCTAGCACGCGCTAGACAAGCGGGTGTGCCTGATGCCAATGCTTGGATCCTAGATCTTGACGGGGTTCTCTGGTTGGGCGATCAACCCATTCCCGGCTCCGTTGGAGCGGTGCGGCGCCTGGAACAGCTCGGGCGACGGGTTCTTTTCCTCACGAACAATTCGGCCGCGACCGTGGCCGACTACCTCACAAAGTTCGCGCGTATCGGACTTGCGGTCGGCGGCGACGACTTGTGCACATCGGCACAGGCGGCGGCGATGCTCGTGCGACCGGAGGAGCGGGTTCTGGTCTGCGCCGGACCGGGGGTTACCGAGGCAATTCAAAACGTAGGTGCGGTTGCTGTGCCGATCACCGCGACGGCCGTAGCCGATGGGGTTCTCGATGCGGTGATCGTGGGTTTTCATCGGGAGTTCGCTTACGAGAGTCTGCTGCAGGCGTTTCGCGCGATCGAGGCCGGCGCTCGGTTTATCGCGACGAACGACGACGCCACCTACCCCACGCCCGAGGGACCGATCCCGGGTGGAGGATCAATCGTGGCGGCCGTCGAGTATGCAACCGGGCGGCGCGCGACCGTGGCCGGAAAGCCCTTTGCGCCTATTGCCCAGTTGGTGCGTGACCGTCTCGGCCTGGGCGGGGACGAGACGGCCGGCCTCACGATGGTGGGAGATCGGCCTTCCACCGACGGCGCCATGGCCCGCGCCTTGGGCGCTCGTTTCGCGTTGGTGCTGTCGGGCGTCACCAAGGCGGGCCACGGTCCAGTCGATCCGAGCCCCGATTGCGAAGAGCTCGACCTCGAGCAGCTCGTCGAAGCGGAATTCGGTCGGGTTTAGGGACTGGTGTCGAAAGACGTGCAGGTTCAAGTCCTGTCGCCAGCACAACCCTGTGAGCAGGGAAATAGTGCTCTCTTGGTCCCGACGGATGGCCAGTCTGGGCAATTTGGTGCGGATTGCTAACGGACTCGGTACTCTCGGGAGCGTGAAAGGGCACTTGAAGAAGCGCGGCGAGAGGTGGGTACTTCTGGGCTGAGGTCGATCCGGTCGCCAGGTGTCCCGGGGTGGGTTCCGTACACAACGCGAGGCCGAGGCCGGCTTCGCTCTTTACCGGGACGAGGTTCGTCGCTGAGGGTATGTCGACACATCCCGTGTTCGTTTGAAGGAGTACCTGGTCGACGAGTGGCTGCCCGCGATCAAGGCGAGCGTGAAGGAGTCGACGCACGCCCACTACCGGCGCAACGTTCGCCAGCACCTGGTCCCCCGCCTCGGAGCACAACGCCTGTCGACGTTGTCGCCCGCCGCGCTTGATGCTATGTACGCAGACCTTCTTGCGAATGGTCGGGCCGATGGTACCGGCGGTCTCGCGCCGAAGAGCGTGAAGGAGGTCCACACGATCTTGCACAAGGCGTTGCATGACGCTGTTCGGTGGGGACGCATCGGACGCAACCCTGCCGATCTCGCGGAGCCGCCGACGGCACGGTCGCCGGAGATGAAGATCTGGAGCGCCGAGCAGTTGCGGCCGTTCTTGGCTTCGCTTGCCGACGATCGTCTGTATGCGATGTGGTTGCTGTTCGCGACGACGGGGATGCGGCGAGGCGAAGTACTCGGGCTGCGATGGCGCGATGTGGATCACCGGAACTCGAGAATTCAGATCATGCAAGCGTTGAACGTCGTTAAGTACAAGCTCGTCTTCTCTGAGCCGAAGACGAACAAGGCGCGGCCGTCGGTGGCGCTCGATCCTGTGACCTCGGGCGCGTTGCGTTCGCATCGCGCGGTGCAGGCAGCGGAGCGGCTGGCATGGGGTGAGGGTTGGACCGACAGCGGGCTCGTGTTCACCAACGAGGACGGCACGCCGACCAATCCGCAACGGATCAGCAGACTGTTTGTGCGGTCGGCCGATCGGGCGGGGCTACCGGCGATCCGGCTTCATGACGTGCGCCACAGCTACGCCTCGGCGGTGCTGGCCGCCAACGTGCAAGCCAAGGTCGTGAGCGAGCGGTTGGGTCACGCGAACATGGCAATCACGCTCGACACGTACTCCCACGTCTTGCCAGCGTTGCAGGAAGACGATGCAGCGAAGGTTGCTGCTCTGATCCTCGGATCACCTCAGAGCGACGGTGATCCAGGTAACTTTGGACAAACAAAAGGGCGGACTTCGTGACAAAACCCCAGACAAGCAAAATCCTTACCGGGGACGTGTCCGTGAAAATCGCACGAATTGAAGGTGCATCGTGCACCCTCGTGATTTCGTCCCCGCCGTACAACATCGGAAAGGAATACGAACCTGAGCGGCGTTCGTTGGACGAGTATCACGACTGGCAACGCGGGGTTATCAAAGCGGTGCTGCCAAAACTTACGGAAGATGGAAGCATCTGTTGGCAAGTTGGCAACTACGTAAGTGGCGGCGAATTCCTACCGCTGGACGTCTTGTTCATCGATATCTTTCGGGAACTGGGCTTGCGGCTTCGCAACCGGATCATATGGCGCTACAACTTTGGGCTCCACGCCGACAAGCGATTCTCCGGCCGGTACGAAATGGTGTTGTGGGCCACGAAGTCTGACGACTACAAGTTCAATCTCCACCCAGTTTGTGTCCCTCAGACCTACCCGGGGAAGCGGCACAGCGCAAGGAAAGGTGAGAAGGCCGGAATTCCCAGCGGAAACCCGCTTGGGAAGAATCCTTCCGACTACTGGGAGTTCTCTGCCGAGAACGACTTTCTCGTGAACCCTGTGTGGGAGATACCGAACGTCAAAGCCAGTCACCCCGAAAAGACCGAGCATCCGTGCCAGTTTCCGGTCGAACTCGCTGAACGGTGCATACTCTCCATGACGCTCCCTGGCGACCTTGTTCTTGATCCGTTTGTTGGCACGGGAAGTTCGTTGATCGCGGCGCAGAAGCACGGAAGGCGGGGCGTGGGCATCGAGCGGGACGCTTCGTACGTGAAGATCGCAAGGGCGCGACTCGACCGACTGAGAAAGGGTGAACTACCGCTCAGACCCTCGGGCAGACCGATTCGAGTTCCTTTCCCAGGGGAGAAGGTCAGCACAATATCAACGGAATGGGTTGTTCGGCGCCAGCAAACTGCGAAAGCAAGCTAGTAGTGGTCAAGAAGATCAAGCAGAAGCCGAACCGTCGGAAGCTTTCTGCTGAAGGAGCCGCCCAGCGTCGTACCTAGCGACGCCAACGAGATGCCATTCGGAGTCTTTTCACAAACGTCGGTTTCATCCGAAACGGACAGGCGTAGGACAAGCACTTTGAGTATGGAATCAAGAGTGAGTTCGACGATGTGTACGTACTCGAGAAGGTGGTCGTCATTCTCGAGTACACAACGAGTTCATCGGGAAAGCTCTCCGACCATCTTAAGAAGAAGGCTCTCCTTTACACAAAAATTACGAGCGATCCCACCGCTTTCATCAAATGGGCGAGGTCCACTCTAAGGTTAACGTAGGGGACTACGCCGACCATCAGGCTGAGGTCCGCCTCCTATACTGCTCTCAGAATCCGGTGTCATCAGAACTCAAGTCACAGGTCCCCGAAGTCGTTTACTTCGACCAACAAATTGTGCATTATTTTCAGTCCGTCTCATCAACAATCCTACGATCCAGACGATGAGAACTCCTGGAGTACTTGGATGTTCCTTGGGCTCGCTTCGGCAGTACCGTTGCGGCTTCGAAAGGTGTCTCCCGGGACACGCCATCCGGTTCCGTGCTTCCTGAGGCACCAGGGTCCTCCAGGTGTACTCAACCTCGTGCGCGTAATCGGCGGACGGAACTGCCGGGGCCGCATCGAGCACGGCCTGCAGCCGCTGACGCTCTGCGACCAGATCCGGAGTGCTCAGTCGTTCGATCGAAACCTCCGCCACGCTCGGCGACGTCGATCGCCAACTTCTGCGCGCGGCTCGTCGACAGACCCGCATGAGCATCTCCGACGGCACCCGACGCGGAGTTCGTATGTGCGCTTCGGGGTCGATCTTCACGTCACCGGTTGTGTAGATCACGTTGAGGTCGCGGCCTCGGCTGAGGGCGACGTAGCCGAGCTCTCGGTACAGGTCGCCGGTGGCGTACACGAATGCCGTGTCGCACGTGAGGCCCTGCGCCTTGTGGATGGTCATGGCGTAGCCGTGTGCGAGGTGGCCCTGGTCGACGTATCAGCGGGGCACGTCGATGCGGTGCCGATCGCTCGTCGTAACGGTGAGGTCGACGCTACGCATCGGGTGCACGCTCTCGATGGTTACGCGCATGCCGTTGTGGACGCCGAGTCGTCGATCGTTTGCGCAGGAACAGCACCTCGTCGGCCGCTTGGAAGTCTCGACGACGATCTCGACAACGACCGCTCGGGCCGGACCGTGGACGATGCCGGCTTCGACAAGGTGACGTTGGGCAAGGTTATTTAGATCGGCGATGTCGGCGTTGCGCGAGGCGACCATGATCACGTCGGTGCCGTTGGCTCGTGCAGTCAGCCAGTCGTCGACGACGTGCGCTTTGGCCTGCTGAGCACGGTCATACGTACGGATACGGTCATGTTGTTGGTAGGCCGTGAGTGCTTTGCCGACGTCACCCGAACGGAGATGCTCCAGCGCGAACGTTCCCATTGGTTGCGCTGTCGCCGATTCTCCGTCAGCTCGATCGGATGTACGCGGGCGGCCAATCCGGACATCAGGCCACCGGCGCCGATCTCGGGTAGTTGGCGTGGGTCGCCGACAAGGACGAGCTTGGCGTTCTCCTCGGCGGCTTTGTCGAGGATGGTGCGACGAGGCGGTTCGGGGCCATGCCGAACTCACCGATGATCACGACATCGCCAGGCCGAACTGTTTCGAGGTCGATGACGAGTCGTGCCAACGTGGTCGAGGCGACACCCGTCGATGCCTCAAGCTCGGCTGCGGATCGTGCGGACAGCGCCGCTCCGTGGACCGTGACCCCGGCCGACCGCCAGGCGTCAACCGCAGCGGCGAGCGCGAACGTCTCGCCTGCCCCAGCGGGTGCCACGACAACGTTCCTGGTCCGACTCGAAGAAGACGTCGGCCCATTCCTCGGTCATGACCACGGCTTCACGCGCGGTTCTGCGGCGAGTTCGTCGATTGTCACACGACGTGTCGGGTTCGTTCCGGTGAGTGTCCGACCGTCACACGGTCTCCGTGAGGGCGCCGTAGCGTTGCTGGGCGGCCTGCGCTGACGTGCCGAGGAGTGCGCCGATCTTCGCCCACGAGATGCCGTCGGCGCGAGCGGCTTCGACCGCTTCGACGATCTGGCGTTCAGTCCGTGCGCGAGCGAGTGCGGCTCGCTGCAAGAGGTACTCCGAGACCGGGAGCTCGACTCCATCTGCGGGATCGAAATCTTCGAACTTCTTGGCGAGTTCGTCGGCATGGTCCAGGATCTCTTGAATGGTGCGTGGCATAGCGTTCACCTGAGGTACTTGTCGCGGGCGGGCATGGCATGGATGACGAACTCGATCCCGTCGACCGTCGACACTCATCTCGAGGAGGCGTGCGGCGTGGTCGGGACCAATGAGCATCGTGAGATTGTCGTCGGGGAGATCGATCGTTCGGATCGGGTTTCGGTAAGCATGAGGATGTCTTCGTCAGCGACGCCGTGGCGGCGAGCGCTGTAGATGATCACTGGTTCCACGACCATCAAGTTAGCTTGACGGACGACCTACTGGCAACATCCGAGCGAAGAACCGAATTTGCTAACGGTTGCTAACGGAACTGCGCAAACGGGCCGAAACACGCCGGCACCCGCCGACACGCCCGTTCTCGAAACCCCAGCTCAGACGACAATTCCCGGCGCCTGACAACACGAGAAAAACGGCAAACGGCCGCTCTACGCCCGTTCGAGGACACGGGCGACTAATTCGGCAGCCTGCCAGCGAGGAATTGAGGCGCTGGAGGGCGGCCCAACAACCTGACCAGAAGCGCGACACCGGCGCCGAAGGCAAACCCGCCCACGTGGGCCATCCACGCCACGCCCGAACCGGGCGACAGAACGAATTGCGAGGCGAACCAGAAGGCGAGCAACCACGCCGCCGAAATCCGTTTGACGAATATCAGAAAGAAGGTGAACGCAGTCGTGACCTTGGCGCGGGGATAGAACACCAGGTAGGCGCCCATTACCCCAGCAATAGCGCCTGACGCTCCGACGATGGGAACGGTACTGCGGGGCTGAACCACAATGTGGGCAAACGCCGCGGTCAGACCACTGGCGAGGTAAAACACGAGGTACCGAAACCGTCCGAAACGCTCTTCGATGTTGTTGCCGAAGATCCACAAGAACCACATATTGCCAAGCAGGTGGAGCCATCCGCCGTGCAGGAACATCGAAGCGAGAAGCGACAAGGCCACTTGTTTGTGGGGGAACAAAGCTGTGGACGGGTACGGCGAAGCGGTTGTCGACGCTACCGCCGACGGGGTCTGGTCGCACGCTTTTTGGTTGCCGGCACGGCCGAAGGTGGCCAGCACTTCGGTTACTCGAAGCGGGCGCCGACGGACGATTTCGCAGGGGATGGCGGCGAATGCGAGCGTAAACCGCAAATCGTCGTCGGCCACCGCTATGACCGAGGTGGGTTGCGGCACCCGGACGATCGGCTGACGATGGTGAGGTTGGAACAAAACGTACACAACCACGTTGACCAGGATCAGCCCAAGCGTGACCCATGGCCGAAGGGTCGTGGGATTGTCGTCACGAAGCGGAATCACGCGCTGATCACGCTACTGGTCACTCGCAGTGTTAGCGGTCCCTCGCGCCAACGAGTGCCGCCCAACACGGCGTGCGAACTTTCGCCCAGGACAGTGACCGGTAACGTGCATGGTCGTGCGCCGCCGCCTGGATGTCGAACTTGTGCGCCGCGGACTGATGTCGAGTCAGGAAATGGCGCAGCGGGCAATCGAGGAAAGGCGCGTCCTCGTCGGTGGAGCGCTCGCCGAGCGTTCGGCCCGCCAAGTCGATGCCGCTGAGCCGATCGAACTTGTCGGGCCGCCGCCCCGGTTCGTGGGCCGTGGTGGAGAGAAGCTCGACGCGGCTCTGGAGCGATTCGCCATCGATGTTTCGGGATACACAGTCCTCGACGCGGGGGCATCCACGGGAGGGTTCACCGACTGCGTCTTGCAGCGCGGGGCTTCGTCTGTGGTGGCCGTTGATGTCGGTTACCAACAGCTTCACGAACGGCTCCGGGCCGATAATCGGGTCGAAGTACACGAACGGACCAACGTTCGGACGTGGTCCGCCGACGCGTTGGGGGGACGGCGCTTCGATCTCGTCGTTGCCGACCTGTCGTTCATCTCGCTCACCGCGGTGGCGGTTCCCCTCACTTGTCGCGCCGTCGGTCCGTTGGTCGTGCTCATCAAGCCGCAGTTCGAGGCCGGACGAGCCGAAGTCAGCCGTGGCCGCGGGGTAATCCGCAGCCCCGAATCATGGGAGGCGAGTCTGGGGCGCGTGCAGGCCGCGTTCGCATGCTCCGGAGCGGCCATGATTGGCTTGATGGTGTCGCCAATCACGGGAGCCGAAGGCAACGTCGAGTTCTTGGCGCACTTTTCTATCGTCGGCAAGGTCGTGGTCGGCAAGCTCGCAACCCCCGCTTCGCCCGCAGATGTCGAAATGGCGACGACTAACGCAATGATCCAATTCGCGCTCGACGAGGCGGCCCGGGTTGGGACGGGCGGGCATGGCTGACATCGGTGTCGTGACGCACGGGTTCCGGGCCCAAGCGCGAGAGTTGGCGGTCCAGTTGATCAGTGTTTTCGAAGGGCGCGGCGATACCGTCCGCGTCCCGGCCACCGACGCGAAGGCCGCGGGCCTCTCCCGCTGGGCGGTTCCCGACGACCAGTTCGGACCAGGGTTGGCCTTGGCGTGCAGTCTCGGAGGTGACGGTACGATGCTCCACACCGTCGAACTCGTAGCTCGCTTTGATGTACCTGTGCTTGGCATCAACGTCGGGCACCTCGGCTATCTCACCGCCGCGCAGCCCGAAGAACTTCCGGGGCTGCTCCCCCGATTGCTTGAAGGCGATTTCGAAATCGACGAGCGCATGACCTTGGCCGTTCAGATCTGGCAGCCACCGCCTCCGGGTCACTCGACTCCGGTCGTTCGAATGCACACTTCACTGAATGAAGCCGTCCTCGAAAAGCGGGCGTCTGGCCACACTGTGCGATTGGCCGTGTACTTCAACGATGAATTCTTTACAAACTACGCGGCCGATGGGCTGATTGTGGCCACGCCGACCGGTTCGACCGCCTACGCGTTGTCGGCTCGGGGTCCGATTGTCTCGCCTCTGCTCAGCGCCATCGTCGTCGTCCCCGTTTCACCGCACACGCTCTTCGATCGGGCTCTGGTCCTCGGTCCGCAAGAGCGCGTCAAAGTGGAAGTGCTGGACGGCCGGCCGGCGGTGCTTTTCGTCGACGGGCGAGAGGTGGCGACGCTGAGCGAGGGGAGTTCGATCACTTGCACCTCAGGTCTTCATCCGGCCCGGCTCGTACGGTTCGCCGACCGGGATTTTCACCAAATTCTGAAAGCCAAATTCGGGTTGCCAGGACCGGACAATGATCCGCGTTGGGCAGTGACGCCCGATGACCTCGGTCGAATCGGGTCGATAGACGTCGGCGGTCATGGGGGATGCTGAGCGAACTCATGGTCAGCGACCTCGGCGTTATCGAACAGGTCACGCTGTTGTTCGGCTCGGGGATGACGGCCCTTACCGGCGAGACCGGCGCCGGAAAAACACTTCTGGTCGAGGCCATTCAGTTGCTCCTGGGCAGCCGCGCCGACCCTGCGTTGGTTCGGCCCGGAGCAGAGGAGGCCCGAGTCGACGGACGGTTCGCCACTGACGAAGGGGAGACGGTATTGACTCGGGTAGTGCCGGCGGAGGGCCGCTCCCGGGCGTATATCGATGGCCGGCCAGTGCCCGCGAATGTGTTGGCCGAACTCGGCCGATCCCTCGTCGACTTGCACGGGCAACACGCTCATCAGTCGTTGCTTGGGTCGTCGGCCCAGCGAGAGGCGCTCGACGCGTACGCGCGTACCGACCTCGGGCCGCTCGATGCGGCCCGTCGTCACGTCATCGAAGTGACCGCGGCTCTAGGCGCACTCGGCGGCGATGCCCGGGCGAGAGCCCGCGAAATCGACCTCTTGCAGTTCCAGCTCGCAGAGATCGATATGGCCGCAATCGATGATCGCCACGAGGAACACAAATTGGCGTTCGAAGAGGATGGGTTGGCCGATGCCGTCGCCCATCGCCACGCAGCTAGCGCCGTGCTCGAAACCCTGACCGGGGAGCGCGGCGCGCGCGACACATTGGCCGCCGGACTCGGCTGGTTGCGGGACCGCCGTCCTTTCGCCGAAGGAAGAGCGCGGTTGACGTCCGTGCTGGCCGATCTCGACGACATCGCAGCCGATTTGCGATCGGTGGCTGACGGGCTCGAGGACGACCCGGAGCGACTCGCGGCGGTCCGCAGCCGTAGAAACGCGTTGCGCGACTTGCGTCGCAAGTACGGCGATGACCTCGACGCGGTTTTGGCTTTTCGTGACGATGCGCGTCGCCGATTGAACGACCTCAATGCTCATGACGAAACCGCCCAATCGCTAGAGCGGGCCTTGACCGAGGCCGTGACCGCCACGCGCCAGGCCGCCGCCGACGTGCGCGCCCAACGAGCGGGGGCGGCTCCAAAGCTGGCCAAGGATATCGAACGACGCCTGCGGGCCCTGGCCATGCCCCATGCGATCGTCGAAATCGCGGTCGGCGAGGCCGACCAGGGCAACCCCGGCGACGTCGTCTTTCTGTTGTCGGCTAATCGAGGCTCGGCACCGCAGCCGCTGAGCAAGGTCGCGTCAGGTGGCGAACTTTCGCGGGCCATGCTGGCGACCAGCTTGGCGCTCCTTTCGACCCGGCGGTCCGGCCCCGAGACCTTGGTATTTGACGAAGTCGATGCCGGCGTGGGCGGGGCGGCCGCGGTTGCCGTCGGGGAAGCGTTGGCGGCATTGGGGGTTTCGCGTCAGGTGCTGGTGGTTACCCACCTAGCTCAGGTGGCGGCCGTGGCTGGCGCGCAGATCCTTGTCGCCAAAACGGATCGCAAACGGGCGACTCGTACCTCTACGACTCGCCTCGAGGGCGAGGCGCGCGTAAGGGAGCTGTCGCGGATGCTCTCCGGACAGCCGGAAAGCGAGACGGCCCGTCGTCACGCTGAAGAACTGCTGGCCACAGGTCGCCCGTCGGCGAGCCGGGCCGGTTGATGGCCCGTACGCACTCGCCCGCTGTGGCCATGGAGCCACCGTCGGTGACGGGCATCGCCCGTTGTGACCGCCGGACCAAGACCCTCGTCCAGCGACTCCAACCGGGTGAAATAGCCGTCATCGATCATGCCGATCTCGACCGCGTCGCGTCGGAAGGATTGGTTGAGGCGCGTGTCGCCGCGGTAATCAATGCTGCTCCTTGCATAACCGGACGCTATCCAAACGTTGGTCCGCTGTTGCTGGCGGCCGCCGGCATTGCCGTGGTCGATTCCGTCGGGCGGTCCATCGATCGGATTACCGATGGTGCAAAAGTTGTCGTCGACGGTTCACGCTTGCTGATCGACGGTCGCGTGGTCGCCGAGGGAAACCGCCAAAGCCTTCACTCCCTTGGGGAGCAAGTAGAAATAGCGAAGCTGTCAATTGGCATCGAACTCACCAGATTTGCGGAGAATACTTTGGAGTACATGCAGGCGGAGCAGTACCTTCTTTTGGAATCGCCCGAAGTCCCCGATCTTCATGTGAAAATCAAGGGTCGCCATGTTCTCATCGTGGTGCGCGGCGATCAATTTCGAGAAGATCTGGCCGCTCTTTCCGGTTACATTCGCGATCTGCGTCCGGTGTTGATTGGAGTAGATGGTGGGGCCGATGCCCTGATTCTCGGCGGACATCGCCCTGATATCATTGTCGGTGATTTCGACTCGGTTTCGACCGGCGCGCTGCGCTGCGGAGCCCAACTGATCGTGCATGCCTATCCTGATGGCAGGGCTCCGGGTGCAGCCCGGTTGGAAGCGGAGGGACTCACGTATTCAAGTTTCGCACTTGCCGGAACGAGCGAAGATATCGCCATGCTTATGGCCTACGAAGAAGGGGCTGAACTGGTGGTTGCGGTGGGTACCCATGTATCGCTTGTCGACTTCCTCGACAAAGGCCGCCCCGGAATGGCGTCAACCTTCTTGACCCGGCTGAAAGTCGGACCTATTCTCGTCGATGCGAAGGGAGTCAACAAGCTTTATCAGGCCGAAGTCCGCAAACGCGATCTCGCCCTGCTGATTACGGCGGCGATGCTCGTTTTGTTGCTTGTCATCGCGTTCTCCCCGCCGTTTCGCTTGTTCTTGCAAAGTGTTCGCCTCGCCTGGCAAGAGTGGCGACGATGATCAATTTTCGGTTTCACCTCGTGTCGCTGGTCTCGGTGTTCCTGGCGTTGGCGATCGGCTTGGCCACCGGTGCGTCGATCGTAAACCAAGGCCTGGTTCGCGCCCAAAAGTCGCAGCTCTCACGACTCGAGACGCGGCTCCGGGAGCGGGGCAACCAAGTAGGCGTCGAACGGGCGACGGCGAAACGATGGGAGCGTTACGCGGCCCAGGGCGAGATGCGGCTAGTTCAAGGCCGGCTGCGCGCGACGACGGTCGTAATCGTACGGCCGGCGGGCGGTCCTGACGCTCCGGTGCGGGCCCTCGCCACTACCCTCGAGGCGGCGGGGGCGTCGCTCATTGGCGAGTTGACTATCGAGACGGCCGCGGCACTCGACACCGAATCGACCCTTAGGCTGGCTCACGATTCGTTGCCGACGGCGTCGAGTCGCCCGGCCACGGTGCGTTTCATGTTGCGCTCGCGAATTCGCGATGCGCTCCTTGACCCCGACCGAGTTGAGCCTCTTACCGCCCTGGCCCGGTCGGGCTTCGTGACGTTTCGCGGTCGACCGGGAGGCGCGGTGAGTTCAGCCCCTCGTTTGCCGACAGGGGCCCGTTTGGTGATGGTCACCAGCGAAGACTCCGAGGTCGACCCAGACCTTGTCTCGGGTCTGCTGAAAGCGTTCGTGGCGACCGGGCCAGCCCGAATCGTCCTCGCAGAAACGAGCGGCGAGCCGGAGGCGTTGCGACTGGTTCGACGTTCGCCGATTTTCGACCGAAAGATTTCGACTGTTGACAACGTCGATGAGCTCGAAGGCCGGGTTGCGCTGGTGTTGGCCTTGGAGGACTTGACGTTGCAACTTGTCGGCGATTACGGTGTCGACTCGTCGGCGAAGCGCCTAATGCCTGGTGCGGCGTGAGCGAAGCCCCCGAAGCGCACCGGAATGGGGTTGGCGAGAGCGAGCAATTCGGGGAACCGGGCGCAGCGCGGTGGCGCGGCGCGGGAACGGTACCGTCAGGTTCAATCGTGGCGATCGTCGCCGCGAAGGACCGGTCCGATTCGATCGCTGCGTCGGTGCGGGCCCTGGCCGGCGTCACGGAGATCGATCGAATAGTGGTCGTCGACGACGGATCGATCGACGACACCGCTGCGATTGCATTGGCCACAGGACAATGTGAAGTGGTTCGGCTCCGGTCGAACCGCGGCAAGGGTGGCGCCGTGACCTCCGGCTTCGCCGTCGCGCCCGAGGCCGGTGTTTACGTTCTCATTGACGCCGATCTCGGTGAAACCGCTTCGATTGCATCGGCGCTGCTGCTCCCCGTCCTCGACGGAACGGCTGACCTGACGATCGGTGCGCCTCACGCCGCCGCCCGTCGGGGCGGTTTGGGTTTTGTGAAGCGAGTGGCGACCTGGGGCATTCGCAGGGCGGTCGCACAGTCCACGACTGCTCCGTTGTCGGGCCAACGCGCCATTAGCGGGGCGCTCGCTCGGCAGCTGGCGAGCGAGCCGGGGCTCGCCGCCAGGTTCGGACTGGAAACCGCCATGACGATCGACGCGGTCCGAGCCGGAGCCCGGATGGTCGAGGTTCCGGTCGAATTCGAGCATCGTGAAACGGGTCGTTCGCTGTCGGGCTTTGCTCATCGGGGGCGCCAGGGCATTGACGTAGTTCGTGCGTTGTGGCCTCGAATCACGACGTCACGTCGACGTCACACGCTGCTCGCACTGGGCGCCGTGGTCGGACTCGTAGCGATGTTGTTCTCGGGCGCACAGTGGGAACCCAGTAGCGTGGCCAGTACGAGTCGGGCCTCGCACGTCGTCGTTTTCGCAATGACGCGACTCAGCCTCGACGACCTCGGAAAGGGCTACACGCCCACGTTCGACCGACTCAGCGCCCAGGGGTCGCTGGCCGCGACCAGTATTCGCACCCGTGGAATTCGACCAAGCAGCACCGAGGGCTATGCCACGCTTGGAGCGGGGGACCGAATTCGGGCGCGCAGTGGTGCCGCTGACGCGTTCGGCGCCCAGGATCGGGTCGGATTGGCCACCGCGGCCGTAGCCGCGCAGCAGCGTACCGGCGTGTCCCCGACCGGTTCGGTGGTGGTGATAGGGGCGGCCCAGACCACGCAACTGAACGCCGGAAAATTTGTCGATTCGACGCCCGGGGCGCTCGGCGATGCTCTTCATGAGGCCGGACTGCGAACAGCCGTCGTTGGCAATTCTGATACTGGTCTGCTCGGAAAAGACCCGGCTGCGGGTAGGAGCCGTCCTGCTGCGGTCGCAGTCATGGACGCAAATGGAGGTGTTGACCTGGGCACGGTCGACGAGGCGCTTCTGAAAGTCGACCCGGCCGCGCCATTCGGAGTGCGCGTCGACGAAGCTCGGTTTCTCGTTGCGAGCAAAGCCGTTATGGCGCACGCGGAATTGACAGTTCTCGACCCGGGTGATCTTGACCGGGTGGCGGAATTCAAAGGCGAGACGACCGAAAATCGAGCGGAGACGCTCCGAATTGAGGCAGTTCGCCGTACCGACGGGTTGCTGGGCGGAGTCGTATCAGCTCTGCCCCCCAAGTCGTTACTGCTCGTCACGAGTCTGCGACCGGTAACCGCTGAATGGCAGTTGGGTCCTACTCTCCTGTGGGGTCCGGGGGTCCCGCGTGGGTATCTTCACTCGCCGTCGACGCGTCGTCTTGGGCTGATCACCATTACCGACTTGGCGCCCACGATTCTGGCTGCGCTGGGGGTCGACGTGCCATCGAAGATGATCGGCCACGCCTTGCGGTACCACCCGGGCAACGTCTCGCTTGGTCGGCTTAAGGCGATGAATGCCCTCGCTGCCTATCGCGAACGGCTGTACCTGCCGTTGACGAAGGGATACGTGATCTTTCAGGCGATCTTGTACCTGTTGACCATTCTTCTTTTCTCGGTGAGGGGCGGCGTAGGTCGGGCTGGCGTGTGGTTGGGTCGGATCGTGTTAGCCGTCGCGGGGCTGCCTTTGGCGACGTTCGTGTTTCGAATGGTTCCGCACGCGTGGGCGCTCGGTCCGGGCGGCATTCCAATCATCCTGGCAATCGACATTGCGCTGGTGGAATTGGCGCGTCGCCGGCGGAGCCACCCGTTGGCTGCGCTCTCATTCTTGCTCGGCTGCACCGTTGCAATTCTCATTGTTGATCTGGCCACGGGAGCGCGGCTGCAGCAGTCGAGCATACTGGGATATTCCCCCCATACTGCCGCTCGCTTTACCGGTATAGGTAACGCCGCGTTCGCGGCCTTTGCCGCCTGTGCCACGCTCTGGGCAGCCATTCATGTGGCCTACGCTCCTCGGCGACGCGAGGCTTGGTGGACTGTTCTTTGTGTGTGCGTATTCGTCGCGTTAGCCGATGGTGCGCCATTTTTGGGATCAGACGTGGGTGGAATTCTTACCCTCGTTCCGGTCTTTGGATTGATGCTCTATGTGCTTCGGGGTCGGCGTCTATCGTTGCGGGTGCTTGCGGTCGCGGGTGGGGCAGCGCTCGGTGTTTTGGCGTTGGCCACGGGCATCGACCTCCTGCGGCCACCCGAGTCGCGTACCCATCTCGGCCGGTTGTTCACGAGCGTGAACCGGCCGGGCGGCGCGTCCACCTTTGAGACGTTGGTTTTGCGGAAATTGAGTACGAATGTCCGGGTTTTCGCGGGATCTTTCTGGACGTGGATGGTCCCCATCATTGCCATTGTCATGCTCTTCTTCCTGGTTGTTCAGCGCGGCTGGGAGCGCGACATGGTGCAGGGTTCGCCCCTACGGACTGGAGTAGTGGCAGCGCTGGTCGCCGGGCTCCTGGGTTTTGCGGTGAACGATTCTGGGGTCGTCGTCGCCGCGTTGGTGTTCGTTTACTTGGGACCGTACCTCACTCTGTTGGCACTCGCTCGAGAGCCAACGATCGAATGACGGCTTTCGGCGCGCTTTTGCTAGGTGCTTTGGTCGGGCGAATCGTATTGCGGGCGATATCGAGTCTTCTGGACACCCCCGCGTTGAATCGCGCGAACTATCGGGATCACCAGTTGTCGACTTCGGCCGGGATAGCGGTAATCGTCGCCGCAATTGTGGGGGCTGCCGTCGCCGCCGTCGCCGGTTCAATACGTCCGCAGCTGGCTCTGCTTCGTATTGGGATGTCCGCAGGTGGTTCCCGTGAACGCGACGGATTGACGGTGTACGCGGTGCTGTGGTGCGTGCTCGGTTTCGGTCTGCTTGGCGTGCTCGACGACCTCTTGGCGACCGCGGACGATCGAGGATTCGCCGGCCACCTGCGAGCCCTGCGTCGCGGCCGGCTGTCCACCGGAGCACTGAAGTTGATCGGGGGGGCAGCGGTGGCGCTAATCCTTGGATCGGAACTCGACGGTGGGCGGGTGCACCAGCGGCTCCTGCTGGTTGTGTTGGATGCGGCCGTGATCGCGCTCAGCGCCAACACGGCGAACTTGTTTGATCGGGCCCCGGGCCGGACGCTGAAGGTGACCGGCCTGGCTTACGCTGTCCTAGCCGTGGCGGCGATCAAGGGAGGCAGTTCGGGGAACCTGGGCGCGGTTGGTTTCGTGGTCGGCGCTGGTGTCGCGCTTTTGACGGCTGACCTTGACGAGCGCATCATGCTCGGCGACGCGGGTGCGAACCCTCTCGGAGCGGTTCTCGGGCTGGGGGCGTGTCTCACGGTGGGCGTCTCAGCCCGCATCGCCGTCCTTGCGGTGCTCGTCGCGTTGAACGCGGTGAGCGAGGTCCTGTCATTTTCACGAATCATCGATAGGGTCGTAGTGTTGCGGTGGGCGGATCGATTGGGCGCCCGACCCGAGCGTCGCGCCTTTCTTATCCAGCAATGACGAACTGAGGTTCAGCTCTAACTTAACTAATTGCCTCCGTTGTCAAACGGCAGAATGCTATTCAACATCATCATCCTCCTGTCCTGTCCCCACCTACCGCAGCGAGAGTCCTGGGCGCGACGGCGGCCGAAGACGGATCAGGGGCCCGGTTGCGCTTTGCGGACAGATGAAGCCACGTCGTGAACCCGTCTTCGTCCATCGGTCGGGCGAAGAGGAACCCCTGACCCGCGTCGCAGCCGATGGCGCGAAGCACGTCGAGTTGTTCGGGCCGCTCGATCCCCTCAGCAATGCTGAACTTCCGAAGGTTGCGTCCTAGGGTGATGATCGCAGTCACAAAGGCTTGTTGTTCGAGCGAGGAATCGAGATCGTCGACGAAGGGTTTGGCAATCTTGATGGCGTCGACGGGCAGCGTGCGGAGATGGCTGAGCGATGAGTACCCGGTTCCGAAATCGTCGAGGGCGAGGCCCACGCCGACGTCCTGGAGCTGATGGAGGATCTCGATTGCGCCATCGACGTCGTCGGCGAGCAGGTCTTCGGTGATCTCGACGCGCAGCCGCGACGGTGCAAGGCGATTTGCCGTGAGCGTCTCCCGTACCCGATCGACGAGGCCAGCCTCTCGGAAGCTAAGAGGAGACATGTTCACCGAGACCCACGGGACGCAGCCTCGGTACGTCGACGCGAGCCGTAGTTCGCCTCCGCCGTACCCTTTCGAACTCCCGTTGATTGGCTGGGCTGTACTCGTCAGAAGCGCCTTGACCTGGTCGGGGGTGGCGGCCGGAAACTTCTGTAGGATCAGCGCCGCTGCTCCTGAGACGATAGCGGTGGACTGGGACGTGCCACTGCCGCGGAAGTAGCGACTGTCGATCAGACCCTCCGGATGGTTGGCGTCGACGTGGCCGTTCACGACACGCAGGCCGTGGATGTGCGCCCCGGGGGCGACGAAGTCGACGTTGCGGTTACCGCCTTTGCCCGACCACGGTGAGAATGCCGGGACGGTGTCGTCGGCGAGATCGGCGGTCCCCATCGTGTCGGCCGAGCCGACCGCCACGACGAAGCGGTCGTTGCCGGGGTTCGAGAGGGAAGGGCGTTGGACGGCAGATTCTGGAACCCGTAGTTTCCGCCGGCGGCGACGACGACGATGCCCTTCTTCCAGGCTTGTTCCGCGGCGTAGGCGAGTGGATCGACCGCGTAGGCCTGCACCAGTTGGTGCCGTAGGACAAGTTGATGACGCGGATGTTCATGCCGTTGTCGTTGCGGTGTTGAATGACCCAGTTGATGGCGGCGATGGCTTGTGAGACGTCGGTGCCGCCATCGGCGGTCCCGACCTTCACGCTGACGATCCGCGCGTCAGGGGCGATGCCCCGGTACGCCGAAGCCGGAGCGTTGGCATACGGCGCGCTCAAGGTGCTGTCGTGACCGGCTATGAGTCCGGCCATAATGTGCCGTGACCGTTCGTGTCCAGTCGGGCCAGGCTGGGAGCCTGGGACTCCAGCGACAGGTCAGGGCCGTAAATGAGTTTGCCCGGCCCGGCCAAGGCGGCCACGGGGGCAACCCCGGTGTCGATCAACGCCACATCTACGCCCCGGCCGGTGAAGCCGGCGTTCCACCAAGCCTCGGCGCCGGTCAGCGCGGTGACCGCTTTCATCGAGTACGGGTCGGTCGCCGGGTCATACCCAGCGGCCGAAGCCGGCGCATCGCGGACGAAGGGCACCACCGCGGCGCACGCCAGCAAGGCCGCCCCGAGGCGACGCCGCAGCGACACCCGGAGAAAACGGGAGTGCTCCAGGTGGCACCCAGTTCAAATTCGACCTGTGGACGCTTCATTTGCTACTCCAGTTCACAACGATGCAATCCCGAGAACGGATCGCTGCCAACAACATCGACGAAAACCCCCGCCCGGCCCATGGGTCCTCAGTGGCCCCTCTCACGACTGAAGGCTCCTTCACGGCGCTGCGGCTGGTGTCTTGTGCCGCGCCGATCCCGCCCTTGTTCTGTCACCGAAGGGGCACGCCGGAGGGCTCCCTAAAAGGGCCCTGACGGGATGAGACGGGCCGCGATTTCAGTCAGCTGGGCGGCAATTTCTGGCCACGTCGGTCGCCCTGGTACGACAGTCTCGGCGTCAGGGGACAGCGCTGGGCGTTGCAACCATTCGATGATCCCGGCACTGAGGGCCCCAGCTTCAGGAGCGACGACGCGGCCGTCGTGTCCGTCTCGGATCTGCTCGGCCAAGCCGCCCACGTCCGTCGCCACCACCGCGACCCCCATCGATCGGGCGATGGTGGCGATACCGGACTGGCTGGCCTCCTGGTACGGCAGGACGAGAACCTGGGCGGAGCCGACCAGGGTTGGTAGCTCCTCGTCGCTGAGCCAGCGGTTGATAACCGTCGCTGCGCACTCTTCGATCTGTGCCCGCTGGCGTGTGAGGTCGCCTTCACCGGCAATCACAAGTTGCGCGTCGGGGCAGGACTGCAGCACCTTCGGCCAGGCCGCGAGAAGAAGTTCGATGCCCTTGTAAGCCCGGATTCGGCCCGCAAACAAGACGCGCCCCGGTGTCACGATCCCGCGCTCCCGGTGGGCGTAGAGCGGACCGTGGCCGATCGTCGCGATCGGCTTCGTTCGAGTGCCTAGTTGGGCCCGCAACTGACGCCGGACATGGTCGGATTGGGCGATGAGTTGGTGGGAGAGGCTTCGAGACAATCGCGCACTGAGGTCGTACACCGGTGAACGGTCGCCGGGGTGGGGTATGGCGTCGTGTACGAATTCGATCGTGGGAATGCGGGCGGCCCGCAGCGACACGGTCGCGGCGACCGACAAGGGATGGGCCATGACCTGGATCGCCGCGTCGATCCTCTCGGTGCGGGCGAAGTGACCCAGCGAGGTCGGTCCTGGCAGGTTGATGAACCCCGGCAACCGGTCGGCGCGAATGGTGAGGCCCAACTGGTGAAGCGCTGGACCCAATTCGTTGTCACGGTTGATGGCCAGAACTGGAGTGACGTCGGGGAGATCACTGAGCGCCCGGGTGAGCTCGTACAGAATGCGGGCACCGCCACCGCGCCGTCCCCAGTACCAAAGCAACAGGCGCACGGGTCCGTTCTAGCATCACGGTCCGTGGACCTGGACGCGATGGCAACGCTCGACCGGGCGCGCCGGTTGGCGATCGACCCGACGCAATGTCGCGCGGCCGGGGTCGTGGTTGTGCAATACGGCGATACCCCAGTGCATCCGGAAACGGCCGCGCAGCTCCGAATGGAGCAAGAACGCGGGCAAGTTGGCGCGGTCGTGGTTGTGCGCTCACCCCGTCAACTCGCCGATTTCGCCGTGCCGAGTCCGATCGACTGGGCCGAGTTGGTAGTCATGGAGCGCAATCGAGGGTACGGAGCAGCGGTTAACAAGGGTCTTTCTCACCCCGCGCTTGGGGGCGCGCCCTGTGCCATTGTCATTACTGGTGACGTCAGACTGGCGCCGACCTGCCTAGAAACGCTCGTCCGCGCCCTGAGCAGCGAACCGCGCCTCGGCATCGTCGGTCCGCTCCTGCATAGCGATGACGGCCGAGTAACGGCGGGAGGAACGTGGACAGCCGGACGCGGGGCTCGTCACCGATCGGCCTTCGCGCGGGGCCCCCTTGCGCCTTCATCAACGCCAAGGGCCAACGAAAGCGTGACTGAGGTGGATTGGGTCGACGGGGCCGTGATCGGCATTCGGCGAGAGCTAATTGACGAACTGGGGGTCGATGGTCCTTTCGATGCCGAGACGTTTTTGTACGGCGAAGACGTACAGTTGGCGGTGCTAGCTCGCCGCCACGGCTGGCGTATTGGCGTCGTGGCCGAGGCAGTCGCCTATCAGCGCACCGGTCTAGGCCGCCGTCCTGGTGCTCATGGATACTTGATCGTTCGCAACGAACTGCGTACGGCGGCGGCGTCGGGAAAGGCGGGTGCGAAAATGGCCGCGATCGGCGCTGGACTTGGCCGCGCCGGATGGGAGTTGTCAAAAGGAGCGGTGAATCGTCGCGGGATGGGACGCGCCCACCACCTTCGTCAAGCGTTGGGGATGTTGTGGGGCGTCGCTGATGGAATTCGTGGCGTAGGGGGTCCGCCCCCCACCCGCTTGGCCGATTGGGGGGACATCGCCGGCACCGCGCCGTTCCCTGAATCGGGCAGGACGACGGGCCGAATAGTTCAACTGGTAACCCAACTCGATACCGGCGGCGCCCAGAGTCATGTGGCCCAACTGGCCCTGGGCCTCGGAGATGGTTTCGAAATGCTGGTCGCGGCGGGGGTGGGCGGTGCTACCGCCGACGCGTTGGCCGAGGATGGAGTGCGCGTGCACCTCATTGATGGTCTATCGCGAGCGATCGCTAGGGGAAACATTCGCGCCGTTCGGTCCACTCTGGCCTTTCTACGCGAGGTTGAACCCCAGGTGCTCGTGTGTCATTCGAGCAAGGCCGGCGCGGTCGGTCGGCTGGCCGCATGGCGGCTCGGCCTACCCTGCGTCTATGTCGTGCACGGTTGGCCCTTCCGGTACGGCCCAATATCGAATCGCTTGGCTTCGGTGACGCTCGAGTGGACCTTTGGCCGATTCCTTCCCGCCTCCGTCGTTTGCGTGAGCCAAAGCGACGCCCGCTGGGCTCGCCGGACCGGTGCCGTTCCCGCTCGACGGTTGGCGGTAATCCATCACGGGACTCCCGACTGCGAACTCGCACAACTGTCGAGACCAGGTGAGCACGAAACCCCGCACCTAGTCATGGTGGCCCGCCCCTCCGACCAAAAAGATCACGCATTGGCCCTTCGAGCCCTAGCGGAATGCAAGTATCAGCCGTGGCGGGCGACCTTCATAGGCGATGGCCCTCGATTTGAAGAATTGACACAGATGGTGACCGAACTTGGACTCTCCGATCGTGTCGCCCTCGTCGGGGAGGTACACGACGTTGCCGACCGCTTGGCGACGGCGGACGTGGCCATGCTGATTTCGAAGTCAGAAGGTTTGCCCATTTCTATCCTCGAGGCAATGCGGGCCGGATTGCCAGTCATTGCCTCTGACGTCGGTGGAGTCTCTGAACTCGTCACCACCGCGACGGGCTGGTTGGTTCCGCGCGGTGACCTCGAAGCGTTGGTCGACGCGCTCACCGCCGCTCTCGCCACTCCCGGCGAACAAGCTCGCAGGGGAGCCGCGGCGAGACGAATGTGGGAGACCCAATTTGAAGAGACGGTGGCGCTGGCCGCGTGGAGAGATCTCCTGAATGGATTGGCCTCGCGATGACCTCACGCTCGCGGTTCGAACCGACGTCACACTCGCGATTCGAACCGACTACGACCATCAAAGAGGTGAGTCCGACAGTTGCCGTACTCGCGGCTTTGGCGTGTGCCCCGGCCGCGCTCGTCGTTGGCGCGCAAGTGACGCATACCCTGAATGTCGCCTCGTTTTGGGCAATTCTCGGATTCGGCCTCCTCGTGCTCGTCGGCACTGGTTTGGTCGGCCTTCGCAGTTGGCGATTCGTCCGGGTGGCTAGGCCCACGGGGGCCGAGGCTTGGTGGTGGGCGGCAATGGCGGTGTTGATCACGGCCACGTTCGGCGCGGTGTTCGTGTGGTCGTGGCGAGTGCCGAGTTCCCGCGGTGTCGATCTCGCCCACCACGCCGCGATCACGGCGTGGATTCGGGAGCACCAGGCCTTTCCCACGAAACGAGTTCCCCAACTCGATGAGTATTCGACGTATCCCAACGGGGCCCATATCGTGGCG